>NZ_RZRA01000828.1:0-2560 GCF_003998945.1 Mesorhizobium sp. M7A.F.Ca.CA.003.01.2.1
CCGGACGACGACGCGCCGCATCTGCTTGTCGTCGACGACGACACCCGCATCCGCAATCTTCTCAAGCAGTATCTGACCGAAAATGGCTTTCGCGTCACCGTTGCCGGCAATGCCGGCGAAGCCAGGCGCAAGCTTGCCGGCCTCGACTTCGACCTTCTGGTGCTGGACGTCATGATGCCCGGCGAGACGGGCGTCGACCTGACCAAGTCGCTGCGGGCCGAAAAGAACGTACCGATCCTGATGCTCACAGCGCTGTCGGAGACCGACAGCCGCATCTCAGGGCTGGAGGCTGGCGCCGACGACTATCTGCCAAAGCCGTTCGATCCGCGCGAGCTGATCCTGCGCATCAACAACATCCTGCGCCGCGGTGGCCCGGCGACCACGCCCAAGGTCGAGCAGTTGGTCTTCGGCCCCTACACGTTCCAGATCGCCCGGCGCGAATTGAAGCGTGGCGGCGAGGCGTTGAAGCTGACCGATCGCGAGCAGGAGATCCTGGCGATCTTCGCCGCGCGGGCGGGCGAGACGATACCCCGCCACGAGCTTGTCGGCGACGATTCGGAAGTCGGCGAGCGCACCATCGACGTCCAGATCAACCGGCTGCGCCGCAAGATCGAGCGCGATCCGTCCAATCCGGTCTGGCTCCAGACCGTACGCGGTATTGGGTATCGGCTCAGCGTGGAATAGAATGCCGCCTGCGGCCGGCTGAACGGCTGCGGGCAAGCGAAAAGAGCGAATGGCAACCACGGAACTGGAACAGCCGGGCAATGGCGGCTTGAGCGCACGCGCTGCGCGGACGCTGAAGGCGGTGCCGCGCGCCTGGAACCGCTTCTGGCGCCTCGTCTCGCTCTATATGCCCAAGCGGCTCTATGCCCGCTCGCTGATCATCGTCATCGCGCCGATGATCCTGCTGCAATCGGTCGTCGCCTTCGTCTTCATGGAACGTCACTGGGCAACCGTGACGCAGCGCCTGTCGCAGGCCACCGTGCGCGACATCGCCGCCATCATCGACCTGATCGAGACCTATCCGCGCGATGCCGACTACACCAACATAATCCGCATCGCCCAGGACCGCATGCAGCTGAAGGTCGACCTCTTGCCGCCCGACCCACTCCCCGCGCCCGGTCCAAAGCCGTTTTTCTCGATTTTGGATGATGTTCTCTCGTCCGAGATCACCCGCCAGATCAACCGCCCGTTCTGGATCGACACGGTCGGCAACTCCAACATCGTCGAGGTACGCGTGCAGCTCGAGGGCAAGGTGCTGCGCGTCTTCGTGCGCCGCAGCCAGGCCTATGCCTCTAACACCCACATCTTCCTGATCTGGATGGTCGGCACCTCGCTGGTGCTGTTGATGATCGCCATTCCCTTCCTGCGCAACCAGATCCGGCCGATCCTGATGCTTGCCGAAGCCGCCGAAAGCTTTGGCAAGGGCCGGCCGATGCCGCGCGATTTCCGGCCGCGCGGCGCCGAGGAGGTTCGCCGCGCCGGCTTTGCCTTCATGCAGATGCGCGAGCGCATCGAACGCCAGATCGAACAGCGCACCGCCATGCTGACCGGCGTCAGCCATGACCTCAGAACCATCCTCACTCGCTTCAAGCTGCAGCTGGCGCTTTCCGGCGGCAAGGCCGAGACCAAGGCAGCGCTCGACCAGGACATCGACGACATGCAGTCGATGCTCGAAGGCTATCTGTCCTTTGCCCGCGGCGAAGCTTCGGAAGACGCCGGACGGTTCGATCTCGAGGCCTATTTCGAAAAGCTCGACGAGGAAGCCAGGCTGCGCAAGCGTAAGCTGTCGACGACGCTTGCCGGCGATCACGATGTGCATGTGCGGCCCAATGCCTTTGCCCGGCTGATGTCCAACGTCATCGGCAACGCCTTCCGCTATGCCAAGACGGTGGAGGTCAACGCCACCCATGGCCGCGGCTCGCTGCTGGTCACCATCGACGACGATGGTCCGGGCATTCCCGCCGATCGACGCGAAGACGTGTTCAAGCCTTTCGTGCGGCTCGACGAGGCCCGCAACCTCGATGCCAGCGGCACCGGGCTCGGCCTGTCGATCGCCCGCGACATCGCCCGCTCCCATGGCGGCGACATCACTCTTGAAGACAGCCCGCTCGGCGGACTGCGCGCCATCATCAAGGTTCCGGCATAACCGGGCACGATTGCGAAAAGTGGAAACGGCTTCATCCGCCCGTCATGAAACCATGATCAAGAGCGCGCATGAAGCGCGCGACCTCAATTGATTCGGCCTTGCCGCCTCACTTCGACCCCGTACCTGTCCGGGTGCGCTGGAGCGAAGCGAGAGCAGCAGGCTGGTCGCCGTTCCGGCATCGTCTCAAGGCAACCGTCGACCTTTCAAGCAAAGGGCCGCCATGCGCATACTGATGGTCACCGATGCCTGGCGCCCGCAGGTCAACGGCGTCGTCCACACGCTGGAGCGGCTCACCGAGACGCTGAAGTCCTTCGACGTCGCGGTGGATTTCCTGACGCCCAATATCTTTCGCACCCTGCCCTTGCCGACCTATCCCGACATCAGGCTGGCGCTGACCACGCCCGGCCATGT
>NZ_RZRA01000829.1:0-2558 GCF_003998945.1 Mesorhizobium sp. M7A.F.Ca.CA.003.01.2.1
ACATCGACACTTGTTACGACATTTCGAAGGCAACGCTGATCAAGCTCTATGACGAGCTCCATGCGGCGCGCGTCGTGCTGGAAGGCACCATCCTGAAGCCCAACATGGTGCTGGCCGGCAGGAAATCGGGCAAGGTGAGCAGCCCCGAAGAAGTCGCCGAAAAGACCATAAAACTGTTCCGCGAGACAGTGCCGGCAGCGGTGCCGGGCATCGCCTTCCTTTCCGGCGGCCAGGAAGACGAAGAGGCGACCGCCAATCTCAACGCCATCAACGCCATCGGGCCGCACCCGTGGAAGCTGACCTTCTCCTATGGTCGCGCGCTGCAGGCCGCGCCACAGAAAGCCTGGAGCGGCAAAGCCTCGAACGTTGCCGCCGGCCAGGCCGCCTTCACCCATCGCGCCCACATGAACCATCTGGCAGCGCTCGGAAAATGGAAGGCGAGCCTGGAACAGGCCGCCTGATCACAGTCCTTTCTTCCTCCTTCGAACCCGGGCCGATGCGCCCGGGTTTTTTGTTTGTGACTTGCAGGGCTTGGGGCGGAGCCTCTCCGTCCTTATTTCCTCTCCGGCGATGTCGGGTTGCGCCCATCCCCAACGTCCTTGGGATGACATTCAGGGAGAGGTTCATGCATCGCAACAAGATCGTTTCGCGCGAAGACTGGTTCCAGGCGCACAAGGCACATCTGGCGCGCGAGAAGGAACTGACGCGGTTTCGCGAGCGGATCGCCGCGGAACGGCGTGAACTGCCCTGGCTGAAGATCAGGAAAGACTATGTCTTCGAGACCGAACAAGGGCCAAACAGACTGACCGACCTGTTTGGCACTAACAGCCAGCTGATCGTCTATCACTTCATGTTCGGGCCGGGCTGCACCCATCATTGCGAGGGCTGCTCATTCCTTGCCGACCATATCGACGGCGCCAATCAGCATCTACGGCATCACGACGTGTCGCTGGTCGTGGTTTCGCGCGCTCCCCTGGCGGAACTTCTGCCTTACAAGCAGCGCATGGGCTGGAAGTTCGACTGGGTGTCGTCCTATGTCTCGGATTTCAACTTCGACATGCAGGTCTCCTTCACCGACAAGCAGATCGCCGCCGGCTGCACCACCTACAATTTCGAGACCCGTCCACGGACATCGAAGGAGCTTCCCGGCACCAGCGTCTTCTACAGGGACGAGACCGGCGACATCTTCCTCACCTTCATGTCGCGCGCCCGCGGCGGCGAGGCGCAGATCGGCGCCTACGACTATCTCGACATGACGCCGAAGGGCCGCAACGAGAACGGCCCCTATCACGGCCTGATGGATTGGGTGCGGCTGCACGACGAATATCAGGGCAAGCAGGCGGGGCAGGCGAGTTGCTGCGATTGAAGATCGTTCCCGTCGGCCAAAACATTCGCTAAGGCTGCCGCTGATCGTTTAACGGTACTGCCATGCGCTTCCCGGCCCTACTCTCCTGGCTCGCCTTCCCGGTCTATATCTGGCAAGGCCTCGGCGTGCGACGCCGCACCACGCGCATGCTGCCGGCGCAAGGGCCGGTCATGCACGAAATATCAGGCGCAGCACCGGCAATCTCGCTTCTGGTGCTGGGCGATTCCTCCGCCGCTTCGGTCGGCATCGGCAATTCGGAAGACGGGCTTGCCGCGCAACTCGCCGTGCTGATTTCACAAAGCACCGGCCGCGCCGTGCGCTGGCGGGCGGCCGGCTTCAATTCGGCAACGTCCGGCCAGATCCGCGACCATGTGCTGCCCAATCTGTCGGCCGATCCGTGGACGCATATCGTGCTGGCCATCGGCACCAACGACACCAAGAATTTCCACTCCGTGCCGCGCTTCAAGAAGGAGTTCGGTGGCCTGCTCTACGGCCTGCGCGCCAAATGGCCGGAAGCGCGCGTGGTGTGGTCGCCGGTGCTGGAGTTCACGCGGGCGCCAGCCATGCCGCCGCTGCTCGGAAAGATCCTTGAGATCCGCGCCACCGACATGAACCGGATGGGCGAACGCCTTTGCCTGGAGCGCGGCGCGGTGCCGGCGCCGCGCCTGCCGATCACCAATCCGGAAGCCGGCTTTGCCTCGGACGGCTTTCACGCCTCGGAAGCAGGCTACCGGGCCTGGGCCGAGCATCTGGTCGGCCCGGTGCTTGGCCATTGAGCAGCGACGACAAGTGCGTCCTACGTCAAATGCCCGAGCACGGCCGCCAGTGAAATCGCGGCCATGGCGAGCAGTGCCAGCTTCCAGAAATCACCGCGTCGCTTGAGGCCTGGCCAGCCAAGCGGCTTGATCAGTTGAATGACCATGAAACCGGCGATGACAAGGGCGAGGAATTTCGTCATGCCGCCTTTGACCAGCAACGCGCCCGGCTGTCAAAGCACGTCGTTCATTGCCTGAGAAAGAACGGACGCCGGGATCCCGAACCGGAACGCGGCGCCCTTTGACCGGCAAACGATCTACTTCAGCGGCTTGAGGCCAGCCTCGATCGAAGCGCGCTTCGGTTCGAGGAATGGCGGCAGAGCAAGACTATCCCCCAGTGTTTCCAGCGGCTCGTCCGCGGGGAAGCCCGGCCCGTC
>NZ_RZRA01000082.1:0-9461 GCF_003998945.1 Mesorhizobium sp. M7A.F.Ca.CA.003.01.2.1
GCCCATCGCATCGATGATCGTCGCCGCGCTGCCGCCATCAATGTCGCCTGCCTTGCCAATGCCTGATATGCGTCCATCGCTCACGACGATGGTGTCGGCGTCGATGATCGGTTGTGCGAGATCGCCGCTCAGCATGAGACCGATATTGCGGACGACGAGCGTGTTGGCAGACGACTGGAGGTCGGACGACATCGGTTCTCACTTTTGCTGTTATGGAAAAAAGGACTGGACGCGGCTTATTTGCCGCCGTCGCCATTCGTTGGGTCGTCGTCATTGATGCGCTGGAGCAGGCGAAGCAGCGTCGCCTGCTCAGCCGGGGAGAGCGGCGACAGGAACCGCCGCCCGACCTCGACGCTGCGTTCGAGCCGTTCCAGCGTATAGTCGGTCCCTTTGCTGGTCAGCGCGATCATCGTCAGGCGTTGGTCGGTTTCGGAGGCGCTGCGCGTGATCAGCCCGTGTTTGAGCAGTTTGCGCATGACGATGCTGATGGTCGACGGGTCCATCGCCGTCAGCCGGCCGAGATGGTTCTGCGAGACTTCGCCATGCTTGAGGATCGTGGCGAGCGCCGCGAATTGCGTTGGCGAAAGGTCTTCGCCGGCCATGACCTGCTGGAAGCGCAGTGTCGCGCGCTGATGCGCCCGGCGGATGACGTGCGCCGGGTGACGGTCCAGTTCATAGCCGGTCTCGGCGTATTGCTGCAGCACTTGCTCGCGGCTCGGGGGTGCATCGCCGCTCGGCGTTTTCGAGGTCGCGCCTTTTTCGGATTGCGGTTTCTTTTCAGTCGTCACACCGGACTCCTATCGCCGCTGTCTCGGATGTCGCCGGTTTGGAAAAGCTCAAGCCGCGACCTCCGCTGGTTGAAGCGACGTCCCGTCGCGGAGGGCTGCGACGACATCAGCCGAATCGCTGACCACGCCGAAATGGGTCGCTATGTCGTAGAGCGAGCTTTCCTGCTCGCGTGGTCCCGTTGCCGCGCAGCAATCGCTTGGCACCACCACCTCATAGCCCTGGAAAAAGGCATCATGGACGGTCGAGCGCACGCAGATGTTGGTGACCACGCCGAAAATGACCAACTGATCGACCTGCATGTCTTTCAGCGTCAGGTCCAGGTCGGTTTGAAAGAAGGCCGAGTAGCGCCGCTTGATGACATGGATCTCATCATCGCGGGCGCCGAGATCCTCGATGATCTCCGGCCCCCAGCTTCCATCCAGGCAATGCGGTGTGCGCTTCAGCCATTCGCGCTCTCGTCGCATGCCCGGTCGGTGGCTGTCATGGACCCAGATCACCGGCACGCCGGCGGCGCGCGCAGCCTCGATCACGGCCAGTTGCGGCGCGACCAGCGTCTCGTACCCAGGCAGGACCATGGCCCCGCCGGGCTTGCAGAACTCATTGACCATATCGATGACGATAATGGCCGCACGGCGTGGATCGAGGCGCACCGCATCATCGTGCCGATGTGAGGAAAAACTGTCCACGGACATGGCGAGCTCCTTTGACCGATCGTTGATGCTCATACAAAAAACCCTAGTGGATGCCAAGTCAATCCCGTTCGACGCAAAGCGTGCTGGTCGGCCTTGCGCACCGCGCTCCGACAAGCGTATGCGCTATTTGCCCATCGCGAAATGGCCTTGACAACGCTTGTCAGGCATGTGCTCGATTTGTATGACCATCAATGATATTCAAGCCGCTGAATTGCGGAGCCGAGGCCGAGATATGAAAACCATCGTCACCGGAGCCAGCGGCCTGCTTGGCCGCCATGTGGCCGAGGCTCTGGTTGCGGCCGGCCACGATGTGCTTGGTGTCGATGCCGTGGTGCCGGGTGAGGTCGCATGGCGCCACGCAACCGCCGATTTGACCGATCTGGGATCGACACTGCAGCTGGTGCGCGATTGCGATGCCGTTGTGCATGTCGCGGCCATTCCGCGGCCGACCGGCCGGGCCGGCGGCGAGGTGTTCAAGACCAACATCGCGACCGCCTACAATGTGGTCGAGGCAGCCGCCATGGCCGGCGCCAGGCGCTTCATCTATGCCTCATCCTTCAGCGTCTTCGGCTATCCCTTTTTCGAAAAACCTGTGCGACCGCCCTATCTGCCGGTCGACCTGGACCACCCGGTCGGCGCGCAGGACCCGTACGGCCTGTCGAAATGGCTGGGCGAGGAAATCGTCGACGCGGCGGTGCGCCGCGGCGCCTTTTCGGCGGTCAGTATCCGCATGCCGTGGATCCAGACGCCGGGTTCATTTTTCGAGGGCGTCGGGCCGCGCCGCGCCACGGCCGACAGTGCCCGCGACCTGTGGGCCTATCTCGACGCGCGCGACGCCGGGCAGGGCTTCCTGCGGGCGCTTGAATGGCAAGGCGACGGCCATCTGCGCGTCCTGCTCAGCGCCGCCGACACCTTCATGGAAGAGGAAACCGAAGCGCTCGTGCGCCGGGTCTATCCCGATGTCGCTCTATCGCGGCCGATCGCCGGCTTTGGCGCCGTGCTCGACACGGTCCATGCGCGCGAAACGATCGGCTTCGAACCACAATATTCATGGCGTTCCTATCCAAAGCCGGAGACCGGGGGATGAAACGATTCGACCAGAAGAAGATCCTTGTCACTGGCGGCGCCGGCGCGATCGGCGGCGCGGCGGTGCGGCGTTTCCTTGACGAAGGCGCGCGCGTCGCCATTGTCGATCGCAATGGCGCGGCGGCGCAGCAACTGGCTCGCTCACTGGGTGAAAACGCCATTGCCATCGAAGCCGACGTCACCGATGAAGCGGATGTGCGGCGCGCCGTCGAGGCGACCGTCGAGACGTTCGGCGGCCTCGACGTGGTGTTCAACAATGCCGGCATTTCCGGCGTCGTCGCTCCCGTTCACGACCTGCCGGTCGAGGACTGGGATACGACCATCCGTATCAATCTGCGCGGTATCTTCCTCGTCCTGCAGGCATCGCTTCGGGCGATGATCAAGGCGGGGACCGGTGGCTCGATCGTCAACATGGGCTCATCCATGGCCGGTTGGGACGTCCTTTCGGGCGGTGCCGGCTATGTCGCTTCCAAACACGGCGTGGTCGGCCTGACGCGGGTTGCGGCGCTCGATGCTGCGCCCTACGGCATACGCGTCAATGCCATTTGCCCCGGCGTGATCGAGACGACGCTTGGCGTGCCGGCTTCCGGTGACGGCGAATTCAAGAGCAGCGTCCAGCATTTCGCCGACCGCATTCCATTGCGCCGCATCGGCCAGCCGGACGATGTCGCGGCCGCCGTGGCTTTCCTGGCCTCGGACGAGGCGAGGCACGTCACGGGCGTGGATTGGCTGATCGACGGCGGCCAGACCTTGCAGAGCTGGGCCAACGCCCCTGATGGCGGTGCGTTTCCGAAATTTCGCTAAAGCTCAATTTCGCTGCTCGATTTGCTTGAGCATTGATCTGCAAGAATTCGGCAAACCAATTGTCGGATGCCGGCCGCTCCCGCTAAAGGCCAGGCCCCATTCGCGATCTACTTCACGCCGATGCCGGCGGTCAGGCCGCCATCGATCTTGTAGTCCGCGCCAGTGCAGAAGCCGGCCTTCGACGAACACAGGAAAGCGATAAGTTCGGCCACCTCCTCCGGCTCGCCGATGCGCCCGATGGGGTGCGCTTCGCCGAAGCGCTTGTAGGCGGCCTCGACATCGGCGTCCGTGCCGTTCTCGCCGCGGGCGGCCTTCTCCAGGATCGGGGTGCGGATCGAGCCGGGGCTGACGGAATTGACGCGGATGCCGGAGCGCGCATGGTCCAGGGCCAGGGCACGCGTCAGCGTGTGGATGGCGCCCTTGGTGGTGGCATAGGCGGCGACGTTTTGCTGGCAGGCAAAGCCCTGCACCGAAGCGACGTTGACGATGGCGCCGCCGCCCCTGCGGACCATTTCCGGGATGCCGAAATGCGCGGTCAGATAGATCGACCCGACATTGACCGCCATCGCCTTGTTCCAGGTCTCGAAATCGGTGCTGACGGCGGTTCCGTACGGATGCACCGCCGCCGAATTGACGACGATATCGAGGCCGCCGAACCGCTCCACGCCGGCCGCGACCGCGTCGCGAACCTGATCGGGCACGGAGACGTCGGCGCCTATGACCAGCGCCCCGGCTGCGGAGCTTTCCAGCTCCGCTTTCAGTAGAGCGTTGGCCGCGCGGTCGATGCCGCAGGCGATGATCGCAGCGCCCCCTGCAGCGAGGCGTCTGGCGGTTGCGAGGCCAATCCCGGTCGTCCCCGTCACCAAGGCAACCTTGCCGTCGAAATCCTTCATTGGGAAAACTCCTTCATTCGCTGTCCGAAACCGGTTCCTAGTTTGACACCCATTGTGGTCCAACAATAGGTTGCCATCCTCTCGCAGAAGGAAGCGGCAATGGAACAGTGCTGGCGCTGGTATGGACCAAACGACCCGGTAACGCTCGATCATGTCAGGCAGGCCGGTGCGACCGGCGTGGTGAGCGCCTTGCACGATATCTATGACGGGCGCGCCTGGCCGCTCGAGAGCATTCTGGAGCGCAAGCGTGTCATCGAGGCCGCCGGCCTGACATGGTCGGTGGTCGAGAGCATTCCGGTCCACAACTCCTTCAAGGTCGGCGCGCCGGAACGCGAGCGCTACGCCGGCTACTATCGCGACTCAATCCGCGCGCTCGCCAAGGCCGGCATTGCGACGGTCTGCTACAATTTCATGCCGGTGGTCGACTGGACCCGCACGGATCTCGCCTATCGGCTGCCGACGACGGGCTATGCGCTGCGTTTCGACGCCATCGATTTCGCAGCCTACGACCTGTTCGTGCTGAAGCGCGTCAATGCCGAAGCCGGCTATACCGCTGCCCGTATCGCCGAAGCGGAAGCGCGGCTGAAGGAATTGAGCAGCGAAGCGATCGACAGGATCGAACGCAACCTGATCGCCGGCCTGCCGGCGACCGAGCGCAGCTATGACAGGGACAGTTTTCGCGAGGCCCTGGCGGACTACGATGCGATCGGACCAAAGGAGCTGCGCCAAAACCTTGCCTGGTTCCTGCGCGAGATCATTCCGGTGGCCGAAGAGGAGGGGGTGCGCATGTGCATCCATCCCGACGACCCGCCCTTCTCGCTCTATGGCTTGCCACGCATCGTTTCGACAGCCGAGGATGCGCGTTTCATCCTTAACGCCGTCGACAGCCCCGCCAACGGCCTGACGTTCTGCACCGGCTCTTATGGCACGCGCGCCGACAATGACATCGTCGCCATGGTCAAGGAATTCGCCGACCGCATCCACTTTGTCCACCTCCGCAACATCACCATCGAGGATGACGGCTCGTTCTACGAAGCCGAGCATCTCGAAGGCGGCACCGACATGGCGCATGTTATCCTCGCTCTGATGCAGGAAGAGGCGCGCCGTCGCAGGGAAGGCCGTGCCGACTGGCGCATTCCGATGCGACCAGACCATGGCCATCTGCTTGCCGACGACATCGGCAAGACCAGGATCAACCCCGGCTATTCGCTGATCGGCCGGCTGAAGGGCCTCGCCGAGCTGCGCGGCATCATGCGCGCCATCGAGCGGTTCGAGCTGGCTTGAAGCCGTCTTGCCGGTCGGCTGGCGGGATTTACAGACGATCACGCGCGATTGCGCTTCCGCTGCGACTTATACGCTGTCGCACTGGAAAGTGCGGTCCACGAGAGGCATGGCGGGTAAAGCACTTGTCGGGAAATTATTTGCCGACAGGTCATAATATGCAGCGCTGACGTTCTTCCATCCGGCCCGGATTGGACTTCCTGTTGCTTTGATCGGCACGCCTTGCGTGTCACTTTGAGATGCATTCATGCTCGAAGCTCTTGCCGGTGGTCGCTTCTACTTCTCCTAAGCCAGGGCAGAGAAAAGAAGGAAGCTGAACATGCCCAGAATTGTGCCGGTGCTTGACCTGAGCCGCCTCGAACAAGGTGCGTCCGAGTATCGTACCTTTCTCCTGGACCTGCGTACGGCAGCCCGGGACGTTGGCTTCTTCTATCTCAGCGGCCACGGAATTTCCGCCCCGGAGATCGACGACGTGCTCGATGCCTCGCGACGGTTCTTCGCGTTGCCGGAGGCCGACAAGCTGGCCATCGAAATGGTCAAATCCCAGCAGTTTCGCGGCTACACCCGCGCCGGCGGCGAACTGACCAAGGGCGCGGCCGACTGGCGTGAGCAACTCGACATCGGCGTCGAGCGCCAGCCCATAGCGCAGGGACCTGGAATTGCACCGTGGACACGGCTGCAGGGGCCGAACCAGTGGCCGTCTGCACTGCCGGAGCTCAAGCCGGCACTGCTTGCATGGCAGGCCAAGGCGACCGCGGTGGCCATTCGGCTGCTGAAAGCCTTCGCACTATCGCTCGATCAGCCCGAGGACGCCTTCGACGCGATCTATCGGGACTCGCCCAACCATCGCATGAAGATCGTCCGTTATCCCGGCCGTGACGCGACCGAAGGCGACCAGGGCGTCGGCGCGCACAAGGATGGCGGTTTCCTCACCCTGCTGCTGCAGGACGACAACAAGGGCCTGCAGGTCGAATATGACGGAAGCTGGGTGAATGTGGATCCGCTCCCTGGAACGCTGGTCGTCAACATTGGCGAACTGCTCGAACTGGCATCGAATGGGTATTTGCGTGCCACCGTTCACCGCGTCGTGACGCCGCCTGCCGGCGTCGAGCGGATCTCCGTTCCCTTCTTCTTCAGTGCGCGGCTGGACGCGACCATACCGCTTCTGACCCTGCCCGAGGAATTGGCGGCCGAAGCGCGCGGGCCGGCAAGCGATCCGGACAATCCGTTGTTCCGCGATGTCGGCACCAATGTGCTCAAAAGCCGACTGCGTTCACATCCCGACGTGGCACGCCGCCACTATGCCGATCTTCTCCAGGCCGGAGCGGCGGGTTCGTGAACTCAGCTCTGCACGAATTTTTGCCGTTTCATATGTTTTTTGGAATGCCATTCGTCGCCAAGGCTTCGAGATAGGCGCAAAAAGGTAAAATCGTTTAGCGGTTTCCTCCCATTCCGCTGGACGGTGTTCCCCTCTGAAGGTTCAAACCTTCTTTTGGCCGGGCCGCATTCGAGCCCGGCCATTTTTTGTCCTGGTCCCGGACAGCGCAAAACCTATGCTGCAAAAGGCCGGTGTGGAGGAACAGGATATCTTCCCGAGTTGCGCGGACCGTCCGATCCTGAGTTTAGGATTCGAGCGCTAGTGCTCGACTGTATCGATCGGTCGAAACGACTTTCATGACACAAAAACAATTGCACCTCGGCGCCTTCATGCGCCCCGTCAGCCTGCATACCGGCGCCTGGCGCTATCCGGGCGCCTATGCCGACGCCAATTTCAATTTCGCGCATCTGAAGCGCTTCGCCCAGACCTTGGAGGCGGCGAAGTTCGACGCCTTCTTCATGGCCGACCATCTGGCCGTTCTCAACATGCCGATCGAGGCGCTGCGGCGCAGCCACACGGTCACCTCGTTCGAGCCGTTCACGCTTTTGTCGGCGCTCGCCGCCGTCACCGACCATATCGGGCTGGTCGCCACCGCATCGACGACGTTCGACGCGCCCTATCATGTTGCCCGCCGCTTCGCCTCGCTCGACCATATCAGCGGCGGACGCGCCGGCTGGAACATCGTCACCACGTCCAATCCGGATGCGGCGCTCAATTTCGGCCTCGACGAGCATGTCGAGCATGACGAGCGCTACCGGCGGGCCCGGGAATTCTACGATGTCGTCACCGGCCTGTGGGACAGCTTTGCCGACGATGCCTTCATCCGCGACGCCGAAAGCGGGTTCTATTTCGACCCGGCCAGGCTGCATGTGCTCGACCATAAGGGTGAGCATCTCTCGGTGCGCGGCCCACTCAACATCGCGCGGCCAATCCAGGGCTGGCCGGTCATCGTGCAGGCCGGCGCCTCGGAGGCAGGACGCCAACTGGCGGCGGAGACAGCGGAGGTCATTTTCGCCGCCCATGCCGATCTCGCGGCGGGGCAGCGCTTCTTCGCCGACGTCAAAGGCCGTGCGGAAAGGCTTGGCCGGTCGCGTGACGACATCAAGATCCTGCCCGGCGCCTTTGTCGTTGTCGGTGACAGCGTCGAGGACGCGCAGGCCAAGCGGGCGAAGCTCGACAGTCTCGTCTACTACGAGAGCGGCATCGCCTCGCTGTCGATCGCCATCGGACATGACGCGTCCGGTTTTGATCCCGACGCGCCCTTGCCCGAAATCCCCGAGACCAATGCCTCGAAGAGTGGCCGCGAGCGCGTCATCGAACTGGCACGCGAGGAGAACCTGACCGTCAGGCAGCTTGCGCAAAGGCTGGGCGGCTATTCCGGCCTTGCTTTTGTCGGCACGCCTGAAACAATCGCCGACGAGATGGAGGAATGGCTGATCGGCGAGGGTTCCGACGGGTTCAACATCATGTTTCCATACCTGCCCGCCGGGCTCGATGATTTTGCCGAGAAGGTGGTGCCGGAATTGCAAAGGCGAGGGATCTTCAGGCGGCAATATGAAGGGTCGACACTGCGCGAGAATCTCGGCCTGAAGCGTCCGCCCAACCGGTTTTTCGAGTAGAGCCTTCTTCGCAGGGAGATTTTCGATGTCGATCCAGTCCAACACCCGCATCGTGCTCGCGGCGCGGCCACAAGGCCGGCCAAAGCCGGATGATTTCCGCATCGAGACGGTTGATGTCGTCCAGCCGGGAGAGGGCGAACTGCTGCTGCAGATCCTCTATCTGTCGCTCGATCCCTATATGCGCGGGCGCATGAACGCTACGAAATCCTATGCCAGGCCCGTCGATGTCGACGGCGTGATGGAAGGCGGTACTGTTGCGCGCGTCGTGATCTCTCGCCACCCGGAATTTACCGAAGGGGATATCGTGTTGTCCCATTCCGGCTGGCAGAGTTTTGCCTTGTCCGACGGTGTGGGGCTGCGCAAGCTGGATCCCGCTGCGGCACCCATCACGACGGCGCTTGGCGTGCTCGGCATGCCGGGCTTCACGGCCTATGCCGGTCTGCTCACCATCGGGCAGCCGAAGCCTGGCGAGACGGTCGTCGTGGCGGCCGCCAGCGGCGCGGTCGGGTCGGCCGTTGGCCAGATCGCGCGCATCAAGGGCGCGCGTGCCGTCGGCATTGCCGGCGGTGCCGACAAGTGCGCCTTCGTGCGAGACGAACTCGGCTTCGATGCGGTCGTCGATCACCGTGCCGATGATTTTGCCGAGCAGTTGAAGGCAGCCTGCCCCGGTGGCATCGACATCTATTTCGAGAATGTCGGTGGTCCTGTCTGGGACGCGGTGTTTCCGCTGCTGAACGAATTTGCGCGTGTGCCGGTCTGCGGGCTGATCGCGCAGTACAACGTCATCGCGGATGCCGGCGTCGACCGCTTGCCGGTATTGATGCAGCAAGTGCTGCACCGCAGCCTGACGATCAGGGGGTTTATCCAGCGTGAATTTGTCGACCAGCGCCCGGCCTTCTATCGTGAGATGGCCGAATGG
>NZ_RZRA01000830.1:0-2556 GCF_003998945.1 Mesorhizobium sp. M7A.F.Ca.CA.003.01.2.1
GGTTGAAGCGGTGGAGGCTCTGATGCGCCTCAAGATGCTCGACGGCACATCGGTTCCGCCGAGCCTGTTCATTCCGGTCGCCGAACGGACCGGCGCGATCCTGGAACTCGGGCGCTGGGCGATAAGGACAGTGTGCGCCGAACTGCTGGCGGACGACCACGTCCGTGTCGTCAGTGTCAACGTCTCCCCGATCCAGCTCAAGACACCGGGCTTCGCGACGTCGGTCGCGACCATTCTGGGCGAGACCGGCGTCGCAGGCAGCAGGCTGGCCTTCGAGATCACCGAAGGGCTGGAGATGGAGATGCACTCCGACATCCTGCGCTGCATCAGCGACCTGAAGCTGCTCGGGATCAAGATCTGGCTTGATGATTTCGGGACCGGCTTCGCGGGTCTTTCGTGGCTTCGCCTGATCGATTTCGATACGGTGAAGATCGATCGCTCGTTTCTGCATGACTGCAGCTCCCCGAGCGGCAAGGCGATGCTGCAGGACATTATCACCCTGGTTCGAAATCGCGGCCACAAAATCCTGGTCGAAGGGGTGGAGACAGACGAGCAGATGGCCCTTATGCGCGAATTCGGCATAGACAAGATCCAGGGCTTCCATGTCGGCCGTCCCGCTCCCGCCGTCAGTTTCCAGGCAAAGCGAGCCATGCGCAAACGGCCATTTGCCGTGCTTAAGTCCGCATGATGGTGGCCTCTTCCGACGTTTGGCTAGCCGTCGTCAAGCCGTGCTAGCGGTCGCCGGTCAACGCGGCGCGTAACGCCTGGATCTGCCGGTTCAGCGCATCGAGCTCAGTCAGCGTCATGCCCGAGCGTTCGACCAAGGCTTCGTTCAGGCAGTTGCATTGGACAAGCAGTGCGCGCCCGGCTGATGTCAGATCAACCTGCACCTGGCGCTCGTCGGTCTGGCTGCGCTGGCGGGTCACCAGCCCGGCCTGCTCCATTCGCTTCACCAGCGGCGTGACGGTGCTCGATTCCAAAGCGAGCCGATGGGCGATGGTGCCGACCGACATGCCGTCGGCCTCTCCAAGCGCGTTCAACACCAGGTACTGGGGATAGGTGATGCCCATCTCGTCCAGCATCGGCTTGTAGGTGCGGTTGATGGCCATGCTGGTGGCATAGAGCGTGAAACAGAGCTGATTGTCCAACGGGAGAGGCACGGCGCATTCCTTTTGCCAATGTGGGCATCAAATCGATACCACGAAAAATGATATCGCGATACATATTTTTGTGGACAAGGGTTTTAGGCCGCGTTAGCTATATCGATATCGCGATATTGTTTATCGCGAAAGTAACCAGAAGGAGATTGAGATGACCTCGCAAACCAAACCCAGCTCCGGCAGCGGCATGATCACCACCAGGGACGGAACGCAGATTTACTACAAGGACCGGGGACCGGGCAGCCTGTCGTCTTTCATCACGGCTGGCCGTTGAGCAGCGACGATTGGGACGCCCAGATGCTGTTCTTCGTGTCACAGGGCTACCGTGTCATTGCCCATGATCGCCGAGGCCATGGCCGCTCGACCCAGACGGATATCGGCAACGAGATGGACACCTATGCCGCCGACGTAGCGGAACTCGCAGCCCATCTGGACCTCAAGAACGCCATCCATGTCGGCCATTCGACCGGCGGCGGCGAAGTGGCGCGTTATGTCGCCAAGTATGGCGCCGGCGGCCGTGTCGCCAAGGCGGTGCTGATCGGCGCGGTGCCGCCAATCATGCTCAAGACTGCCGCCAATCCCGGCGGCCTGCCGATCGAAGTGTTCGACGGCTTCCGCTCCGCGCAGGCAGCCAATCGCGCCCAGTTCTTCCGCGACGTTCCATCAGGTCCGTTCTACGGCTTCAACCGCCCGGGCGCAGAGGTATCGCAGGGCGTCATCGATAATTGGTGGCGCCAGGGCATGATGGGCGGCACCAAGGCGCATTATGATTGCATCAAGGCCTTTTCGGAAACCGACTTCACCGAGGATCTGAAGGCGATCGACGTGCCTGTGCTGGTCATGCACGGCGACGACGACCAGATCGTTCCCATCGCGGACTCGGCGCTGCTGACGATCAAGCTGCTCAAGAAGGGCGAGCTCAAGGTCTACAAGGGCTTCCCGCACGGCATGGCCACGACCCATGCAGACATCGTCAACGCCGACCTGCTGGCCTTCTTCAAAGCATAGGCCGTTGGAACGAAAAAAGCACCCGCCGTCTGGCGGGTGCTTTTCCTTGCGTGGGTTTCAGGCCTGATCTAGGCGGCCGCCTGCGCCTTGCGCGCTTCCTTCATGTTGGGCAGGAACACGGTCAGCAATCCAAGAAACGGCAAATAGGAGCAGATCTGGAAGACGAAATCGATGCCCTTCATGTCGGCGACGACGCCGAGCACGGCCGCCGCGATGCCGCCCATGCCGAAGGCGAAGCCGAAGAAGATGCCGGCGATCATGCCGACGCGACCCGGCACGAGTTCCTGCGCAAAGACGACAATGTTGGAGAAGGCCGAGGAGAGGATCAGCCCGATCAGCACCGTCAGCACCATCGTCCATTCCAGATTGGCGTAGGGCAGGGCGAGCG
>NZ_RZRA01000831.1:0-2554 GCF_003998945.1 Mesorhizobium sp. M7A.F.Ca.CA.003.01.2.1
TCCAGAATCCGGATCGACGCGACGGGAATCCCAACTGCTTGGTGAAGGGCGACAATCTGCGGATATTCGATCACGAGCTGGCTTTCATGACTGAGCAACTCCTGTTCTGGAAGCCGCCCTGGACACTAGGTGGCCTGAGTTGGGTCGGAGTGCCAGGAGCCCATATTTTCGTTGGGGGATTGAAGGGGCGGGATGTTGATTATGATCTCATCAAGGATCGCTGGGTTAACTTGTCAGATGAGGTGATTGCGAGCTATCAGACCGCAGTTCCGGACGAGTGGGCTGGCTCGGAGGCCGCCGTTCACGCAGCGCTTAAGCTAATTCGAGATGCACGAGACAACATCGACGGGTGTTTGGATGAAGTGCGGAGGATACTGAAATGAGCGATCGCCATCCCTACAACTTCATTGTCCTGCGTTATGTCCACGACATCGTAACCGGGGAGTTCGTGAACGTTGGCGTGATCTTGCATGTCTCACGTGAGGGCATCCTGAGGTGGCGCACGCGAAAGACCATAGGCCGTATCAAAAGCGTGTTCCCGGATCTCGATCGCGAGGCCTTCGTGGCTGCTATGCGGAGTGTCGAGCGGGGTATGCGTGGCGCTTCCAAGATGCTGCCCAAGGAGGGTCTGTTCAGGCAAGATCGCGGACTGGACTCCTACGCCAAGTCAATCGTACCGAATGACGACAGTTCCCTACAATGGTCACCTGTCAGCTCCGGTGTGACCAACGATCCATCGAAGACCTTCGAGCGTCTCTATGAGCGATTTGTTGGCCGCTACGATGTGACCGTGAAGGCCAGGAAGACTGACGAGGATATCTGGCGGCCCGTCCGTACCATGCTAGCCGAGCGGAATCTGAACGTGGAACTGGAAAAGAAGGTCTTATCCAGCAAAGCGGATAGTATCGAGTTCAAGCACGCATGGAAGAACGGCAGTTGGCATGCCTATGAACCGTTGTCGTTAGACTTGGCGGATGCTGATGGGATTAAGGACAAGGTCCGTCGCTGGCGTGGGCATCTTGCTGCTGTCGCAGATGACGCGCAAGAGCCGTTGAAGCTGCATTTCATTGTGGGTGCGCCAGAGAACCGTCAGCTTATGCCTGTCTACAAAAACGCGCTTGAGATCTTACGTGGCTCTCCATTCGCACCGGAGATCGTTGAGGAAACGCAGATCGCCTCATTGGTCGATGAAATCGAGGATGAAGTTCGGTCGCACAATCAGCGGATTTGATCCGTGATGGTGCAGCCTCCGCATGGCTAATCAGCAGCCATGTCGGAACGGCTCACGATCGTGAGGGGCGAGGATTAGGCACACAACTCTGTCTCGTCGAAAATCATTTGAGTATGCCTTTAGCGGACCGCGTTTTTAGGTGGTTCGATAATAACGTTTGACCACCCTAATCGTACCAGACAATATGAGACCATTCATATCGAACCGGGGCCTCATATGTTCGTCCGCGCCTATCTCCGAGCCTCAACGAAAGAGCAGGATGCCAACCGAGCCAAAGGTGACCTCCTCACGTTTGCCAAGGAACGTGGACTGCAAATCGCCGCTACCTATGTGGAGAATGAAAGCGGGGCCTCCCTCGCACGACCGGAACTCTTCCGACTCCTCTCGGATTGCCAACCAGGAGACATCCTGCTGATCGAGCAGGTGGATCGCCTCAGCAGGCTGAACGGTGCAGATTGGAATAAGCTAAAGGACGAAATTAGAGATCGACACATCAAGGTTGTCGCCCTCGACCTACCGACATCATGGGGCATGGCATCGGGGAATGCCGATGAGTTCATGTCCCGCATGGCAGACGCAATCAACAACATGATGCTCGATGTGATCGCGGCAGTCGCTAGGAAAGACTACGAGGATCGTCGGCGTAGGCAGACGCAGGGTATCGCGAAAGCCAAGAGCGAGGGAAAATATCGTGGCCGGCCTGAGGACAAGGCCCGCAATAAAGCGATCCAAAGCATGCTCACCAGCGGGCAAAGCTGGAGCACCATCATTTCGGCAACGGGATGCTCTCGGTCAACGCTGGCGAGGTTGGCAAAGGGAGTGGCGGGGTAAGACTGCCGGATGCCCGAAATTTTCGGCCGCGACATTTTGCACCCGGTTGCAAAGTCTCCCGGTGGCAGACTCATGCGAAGGGCCGTTGCGGCTTTTGTAGCTCCAAAGACGGCAGTTTCTGGGAGCATCGCGGCTAGTGTGCATTGGCTTCATTGAGTGTTCGATCTACCGAGGTGAGCCATGAAAGTCCGACAGAGCGACACGTTGTGCCGATGGATGAAGCCGGCTTCGGGGTATTCCGGCCCAGCGTAGGTCAATTCGATGTTGGACCATGTGGCCACCACCCAATCGGCGAACCTGTGTGCCTCACCGGGCGCCCCCCGCCAGTTCGTCGCTATACACTGCGCAACCGCCCGGCGCTGGTCATCCGGCCACGGTGCCGCAATGTTCGGCCAATGCTGTTCGGCAGACCGGTGTAACGTCTCCTCGATTGCCTCCAGCGTGAGCCGGACAACCGTCTGGTCAAGGGGGGACTGATTAGGGCCGGAAAGG
>NZ_RZRA01000832.1:0-2547 GCF_003998945.1 Mesorhizobium sp. M7A.F.Ca.CA.003.01.2.1
ACCAAGGGCTGGCCGCAGGCGGCGCCGTTCGATGCCATCGTGGTGACAGCCAGCGGTCCCGGCGCACCGCTCGCCCTTCAGGAGCAACTCGATGTCGGCGGCAGGCTCGTCATTCCGGTCGGCGACGACCCCGATTTGCAACGCCTGCTCAAAGTCACCCGGACAGGTGCCGCAACCTACAGCGAGGAGGATTTCGGCGGCGTGCGCTTCGTCCCTCTCATCGGCGAGCAGGGTTGGTCGGAAAACGGCACCGTCACCAAGGTCGGTCGTCCACTTCGACATCCGCATCCGATCAGCCTGCCCGATATGATCGCGGCCGCGGCTGAACCGCTGCCCGATTTCGACGATCCGGCCTTCGGCGCATTGTTCGACCGGTTCGCCGACCGGCGCGTCGTTCTGCTTGGCGAGGCAAGCCATGGCACGTCCGAGTTCTACAGGGCGCGCGCGGCGATCACCCGCAGGCTCGTCGAACGGCACGGCTTCACCATCGTCGCGGTCGAGGCGGACTGGCCCGATGCGGCGGCGATCGACCGCTACGTTCGCCATCGTCGGCCGCGAACAGGCGCCGGTGCGCCATTCCAGCGGTTTCCGACGTGGATGTGGCGCAACACCGATGTCGCGGCCTTCTCCGACTGGATGCGCCGTCGCAACGAGAAGCTAGAACCTTCGGAGCAAGCAGGGTTCTACGGCCTGGACATCTACAATATGAGCGGGTCCATAGGCGCGGTCCTCGACTATCTCGACCGGGTCGATCCCCAGGCAGCCAAGATTGCACGCGAACGGTATGGTTGCCTGACGCCCTGGCAACACGAACCGTCTACCTACGGCCGTGCGGTGCTCACCGCCGGCTATAAAAAATGCGAGAAAGCCGTGCTGGAACAATGCCGGGACTTGCTCGCCAGACAACTCGATTATGCAAAACAGGACGGAACCGACTTTCTCGACGCCAGTCAGAATGCTCGGCTGATCGCGTCCGCCGAACACTACTACCGGATCATGTACTATGGCGGTGCGGAGTCCTGGAACCTGCGCGACACCCACATGTTCGAGACCTTGGAACATTTGTTGGACGCCGGCGGCCCCAACTCCAAGGCGGTGGTGTGGGCGCACAATTCCCATATCGGCGATGCCCGCTTTACCGAGATGGGTGTCGTCAGGGACGAACTGAACATCGGTCAGCTCTGCCGGCAGCGTTTCGGCGATGAGGCAGCGCTAATCGGTATGGGCACGCATTCCGGCACTGTAGCGGCCGCAAGCGACTGGGATGGCGAAATGGAGGTGAAGCAGGTTCGCGCGTCGCACGCCGACAGCTACGAACGGCTTTGCCACGATTCTCTTGTGTCGCGGTTCCTGCTCGACCTCGGGCGCGACAAGACGCTGCGTGAGCGGCTGCTGGAACGTAGGCTGGAGCGATTCATCGGGGTAATCTACCGGCCGGAAACCGAGCTGGGCAGCCACTATGCGGACGCTTCCCTGCCCCAGCAGTTCGACGCGTTCCTATGGTTCGACAAAACCGCGGCAGTGACGCCGCTTGGCCCGGAGCATGCAAGAACCGGCGTTCCCGACACCTATCCATTCGGGCTCTAACCGGCGCGCGCGGCGAGCCGATGAAGCAGAGCCCTGGAACCGGAACGGCCCATCTGGCTTGCATTTTTAAACTGAAATCCCGTCGAAGGAGTTTTCTCATGACCGGAACCAAACATCCGAAATGGAAAAAACCGAGCGATGCCGACTTGGCGAACAATCCTGGTATCGGGACTTCCAAGGGAACGATCAAGGAAGGCGAAGAGTTCGAGCTTGAAGGCGAGAACACGGTCGAAGGCGATGTCGAGAACGACACGACCGCTGCTGGCGGGATCGATCCAAGACAAAAGATGCGGACCAACAAATAGCATGCCGTTGGCATCGCTGCGATCAACTTCCCCGGAAGGAGTGAACCATGCCACTTGCCCTCAGCAGCGCCGCCTTTGCCGAAGGCGGACCAATTCCCGAAAGATATACACGAGACGGCAAAAACGTATCGCCGCCGCTGAAATGGTCTGGAGTACCGGACGACGCCAAAAGCCTCGTTCTCGTCGTTCAGGATCCTGATGCGCCGAGCGGAACGTTTGGTCATTGGGCGGTATTCAACATCTCCGCGGAGACAAGGGAACTTCCCGAGGCGGAAAGCGGCAAGCCAGGTCCCGGTGCCCTTAGGCAAGCAACAAATGATTTTGGCAACGCCTATTACGACGGCCCTGAACCCCCGGTCGGACATGGCGTCCACCATTACCATTTCCGGCTGGCCGCGCTCGACACGCCGAGCCTTGCCATTCCGGCCAGCGCAGGCGTCGAGCGCATCTGGCGGGAGGCGCAGAAACACTCGCTCGAGCAGGCAGAACTCATCGGAACCTACGAACGCAATCCGTAAGTTGATGACCGAGGTGGCATTACCCTGCTGCTGCGCGGAACGGTTCTCCTCCTTGCCGGTTGTCTGGGAAAGGAGATGCCGCCATGTTTGGAGATATCATGTGGTTGGTCGTCGTTGCCGGCGGCCCATTGTTGCTG
>NZ_RZRA01000833.1:0-2540 GCF_003998945.1 Mesorhizobium sp. M7A.F.Ca.CA.003.01.2.1
AATCTGCACCCACCCTGCGGACGTCACCACAACGACGGACAGGGCCTGCCAATCCGGATTTTATCGAGGGACTGTATTCAACTCAGGATTTCGCGAGCATGCCTTGAACGCGACCGAGGGAGTTTGCGTGCATGTACGTACGGTTCTTACCAAACCGTGAGCTTTCGTTGCCAGTTGCTTGTCGGCAACTAGATTGGCAACGCGGCATCCCCAAAACATGCCGCAGTGGCCGGCGCGGGTTTAGGCAACGGTGTCTCACCGGCATCATCGCGCCGGCCACTCGAAATGTCCGCTGGCGGCTCTGTGGCGGAGAAGCCTCTGTTGGCCCGGCGCGCTCAAACGAGAGGCCGCTCCTGCCTCGCGGGATGCTTCGAGCCCAAATCTCCGATCAGCCGGCGGTACTGGGTTTCGGGTGGACCGTAAGAATCTCGCGCCAACGTCATGAGACCGTCTCGATCGCGGATCGTAATCTCTCCGCGGCGCGCTCGGATATAACCGTAACTTTCGATCATCTGGAGGCCGACGGTAACCCCCGGACGCCTCACACCAAGCATGATGGACAGAAATTCATGGGTTATCATAAGCCTGTCGCCGACAGTGCGGTCGCTGCACATCAAAAGCCATCTTGCCAGTCGAACTTCCAGGCTCTGCCGCGCGTTGATCGATGCCGTATAGCTTGTCTGAACATGGAAATATTGGACATAGCGCAACAGGAACGACCGCAATGTAGGGCTGTCCTCCAGGGCTTCGACGAAGGGGGCAGCCTCTATCCGGAGAGCCTCGCATGTCGACTGGACGTAACAATCAAAGTTGGCCTGGTCGTCCCCCATGACCAGGGCCGAACCGGTCATTCCTTCGAACCCGATGATTCCGACTTCGGCTTCGGTCGCAGGCGAAGTCCTCGCCACTACCGAGGCCAGCCCGCTTTCCAGAAAATAGACGGCTTCGATCTTCTGCCCCGCGGTCTCCAGCGGCGCGCGCAACTCAAGAAAAACACTCGCCAGATGCGGACGTAGCCGCGCGAAATCGTCCGCGCTCATCCGGCGAAGCAATTCGCTCTTGGCTTGCAGTGTCTGGTAATCCACGAGACTCTTTTCCCTTGGGCAAGAGCACTGGGATCTCTTAGCCGGCCGCGCCCGTCGAACGAGCGGACGGTAACGAACCATAGACTTCGTCTCGCGCAGCACTAGACGGGCGGGCGCGTTGGTATGAAACCGACAGTTACTGCTGAAGACTCGAAGGCCTTGTTGGCTGACTATCTTTCGCCAGCAAACGAGCCTCCCGCAGGATAGAGGCGCGATCGAACCCGAGGAGCGATATGATTTCGCGTATCTGTTGTTCAGTGGCGCCTGTATCCCGCGCCAGCGCGGTCATCGCGCCCAATGGCAGACCGGGGTGCTCGGGCTCCTTCGCCGTGCAACACCATGCCTCGTGATGGGCAAGAGCGATGGTCACTCCCAAGCGTCAGCGCCCCAACTGTGCTGCTGACGATTTCCTTTTGTACGCTTCCGTACGGAGCTTTGCGAGTCAATTCGGACGGAGGCTGAGTTGAGGCTTCTAGCGTCCTTGCGTCGTCCGTCCGTCGCCCCCGGAATTGTTCGGAACGATTGCTCGGCTGAGAGGTTCAAATATTCCACCCAACAGGAGTCTCGAAAGATGGATCACACCAACCACGTACGCCTCACAAGCACCGAACTGACACCAGACATTCTCGAAGACGCCACGATTTACGACGCAGACGACAACAAAGTCGGCAGCGTTTCGCATGTGCACGGCTCAGGAGCCGCCAGTCAGGTCGTCATCGATGTCGGCGGCTTTCTCGGCATTGGCGCCAAGCCGGTGGCCGTTCCCGCAAGCCAGTTGGAATTCATGCGCGATGAAGACGGCGACGTTCACGCGGTGACGAACTGGACCAAGGATCAGCTCAAGAGCATGCCCGAGCATCACGATGCATGATTTCAAGGACTTCACCTTGAACGGGAGCGGCCACTCGGCCGCTCTCTCTTAGGCGCAACAGGGTGGACAGACGATGCGGCGCGAAAACCGGAGCCTGCTTCTGCGGAGGGATCGCCGCAGCCCTGGACGGAGAGCCTTTCTGGATATGCTACGATCACGACGACGATTGCCGCCGGGCCATCGGAAGTCCGCTGACGATCTGGGTTGGTTACCGGCCGAAGCAATTTCAGCTCCTTAGAGGGACGCCGAAGGCCTTTTCCCAAACGCCAGGCGTCACCCGCACGTTCTGCCCAGACTGTGGAAGCTCGATAGGCTATAGCGACGAAGGCCTGCCGGACGAGTTCTATGTGACGATCGGCTTCTTTGACAACCCTGAAGGGTTTCGGCCGCAAGCCCATGCCTATTGGGACCTGAGGCTGCCGTGGATCGAGTTTGATGACAGCCTGCCACGCATCGACCGATATTCAAGGAAGCGCGACCCGAAGTTCGGCAACCCGCGCGACCGGTAGTCGCGGTGCGTGACGCCAGGATATCGGCGGAACCTGACGATCGCTAACGGGTTATTCGGGCAGACCTGTCGGGTG
>NZ_RZRA01000834.1:0-2538 GCF_003998945.1 Mesorhizobium sp. M7A.F.Ca.CA.003.01.2.1
ATCCCGACCAGGCCGATGGCATTGCCAGTCGCATCGCCGCCGAAAAGCGTATTTCGCCGCCCGGCCATCCCACCTATCGCTTCGATCCGGCCAGCGATCTGGTGCTGGACCGCAAGACGCCGCTCACCGGCCACGCCAACGGCATGGCGTTCTACGCCTATGATTCCGGCGGCCGCCTGCTGCTCAAGCGCATCTATTATTCGATCGGCGGCGGCTTCGTGGTTTCCGAAGAGGAACTGCAGCGGATGAAGGCCAAGGGATCGGTGACGACGGAAGGCAAGAAAGTGCCTTATCCGTTCAAGAATGCGGTCGAGATGCTGGCCATGGCCGGCAAAAGCGGCCTTTCCATCGCCGACATGAAACGCGTCAACGAGGAGACGCAGATGACGCGCGAGGCGCTCGACGCCGGCCTCGACGGCATCTGGAGCGCCATGAAAGGCTGCATCGACCGCGGCCTGTCGCAGGACGGCATCATGCCGGGCGGGTTGAAGGTGCGCCGCCGTGCCCGCATGCTGCATGACAAGCTGCAGGAGCAATGGCAGCAGAACAAGCCCAATCCCTTGCTCGCCAATGACTGGCTGTCGATCTACGCCATGGCGGTGAACGAGGAAAACGCCGCTGGCGGCCGGGTCGTCACAGCGCCGACCAACGGTGCGGCCGGCACGCTGCCGGCGGTGCTGCGCTACTGGCTGCATTTCCATCCCGAGGCGGACCAGCCGAGCATTCGTGATTTCCTGCTGACGGCTGCTGCGGTCGGCGGCATCATCAAGACCAATGCTTCGATCTCCGGCGCCGAAGTCGGCTGTCAGGGCGAGGTCGGGTCGGCATCGGCAATGGCGGCGGCCGGCCTGTGCGCCGTCATGGGCGGTACGCCCGAGCAGGTCGAGAATGCCGCCGAGATCGCGCTCGAACACCATCTCGGCATGACCTGCGATCCGGTTGGCGGGCTGGTGCAGGTGCCGTGCATCGAGCGCAATGCGCTGGGCGCGGTCAAGGCGGTGACGGCAGCGTCACTGGCCATCAAGGGCGACGGCACCCATTTCGTACCTCTCGATGCAGCAATCGAGACCATGCGCCAGACCGGCCTCGACATGAACGAGAAGTACAAGGAAACCAGCCTGGGTGGGCTCGCCGTCAACGTCGTGGAATGCTGAAGGCTGGCCTAAACTGCCACTGTGGAGAAGTCGATCCGGTCGTTGACGCGTCCGCATGCGGGACTAACCTTAAGCGATGTCTCTCAATCTCATAAAACTCTGTGTCGGCTGCGACAGCGTCGAAGATCTCGAGGAGTGGATCGCCTTCCGCCTCGACGAGCGGCGGCGCGCCGGTGAGCCGGTCGAGCAATATCACACCACGCGCATGATGCCGACGCGCGGCGCCGAGGTCACCGATGGCGGTTCGCTCTATTGGGTGATCAAAGGAAATGTGCAGTGCCGCCAACTGATCACCGAGATCCGGCCGTTCACCGATAGTGAAGGCATCGGCCGCTGCCACCTGATTCTCGACCCCGAGGTTGTTCGAACCGACTGGCAGCCGCGCCGGGCCTTTCAGGGCTGGCGCTATCTGAAGCCGGCCGACGCGCCGCTCGATCTGGGCAAGGGCAAGGCCGGACTGATCGAGATGCCGCCGAAACTCAGGCGCGAGCTTGCCGACCTCGGCCTGCTCTGACCCCAGGTGGCATCACCGTCTGGCCCTTTGTGCCACCCGATGTGGGGCTTGCAAGCGATGTGGCAACGCCACATCTTGTTTTTTATGAGCGATAAGAAGCAACCTGTGCCAGCGAGGACCAATCCTGCGCCGATCAAGCCTCAATCCAACGCTGGCGAGATCGACGCCTTCATTCGCCAGGCGAGGACACTTGCCGCATCGGCGACCGGTTCGGGCAGGCTGATCCTTGCTCTCGACGCGACGATGAGCCGCCAGCCAACCTGGGATCTGGCCTGCACGCTGCAGGGCCAGATGTTCGACGCCGTCGGCAAGGCAGGAACCCTCAGCGTGCAACTGGTTTATTTTCGCGGTCTTGGCGAGTGCCGTTCGTCCGCTTTCGTGAGCGACACCAATGCCTTGAAGCAGCTGATGACGCGGATCGAGTGCCGCAGCGGTCACACCCAGATCGGCAAGGTGCTGGCGCATGCGTTGAAACAGACGGCAACCGCTAAGGTCAATGCGCTGGTCTATATCGGCGATGCGATGGAAGAGGATATCGACGATCTGGCCGAAAAGGCCGGCAGCCTCGGCCTTCATGGCGTTCCTGTCTTCGTCTTTCAGGAAGGCCATGATTCCAGCGCGGAAAAGGCATTCAAAGAGGTTGCGCGGCTGTCCAAGGGGGCCTGGTTCCGGTTTGATCGGCGGGCTGCCGCGACCCTGGCCGGACTGCTTTCGGCTGTCGCCGTGTTCGCGACCGGCGGGTTGAAGGCGCTCGAAGCCAGAGGCAGGCCGGAAGACCGGCTGATGATCGAGCATCTGCGGGGCGGCGGAAAATAATGGGCGCAATCATCGCTTTTGTAGCGTTGCTTTTGCTGCTGCTCGGCGCGGTGA
>NZ_RZRA01000835.1:0-2533 GCF_003998945.1 Mesorhizobium sp. M7A.F.Ca.CA.003.01.2.1
AACGAATACTGGACTATCAAGTACTTCGCCGTTGCGGGCGAGGGCATTGCCTATCTACCGCACTTCTTCACCACGATCGAGTGTGAACGCGGCCACCTCATTCCGTTGCTCGACACATGGGAGTCCGCGGAAAAGCGGGTCAGCATCCGCATATCGCGCCCGCACGCCCCATCGCGTAAGATGACCGCGTTCATGGATGTCTGCGGCCGCTACTTCTCGCCCGGCTTCGTTTTCACGGGGCCGCGCTACTACGTCGAAACAATCTTCGATGCAAGCCAGCAAGAAAAGGGAACAGAAAAATGAAGGTCCTTGAAACCGGTAATGGCGCGCGTGCAATGAAAGGGGGAGGGCTCGACCCGCAGCGTGTCAGCTTCGACAAGATCCCGATCATCGATCTCGAGCCCATGTTCGCAGGCAACGAGGCGGCCAAGCGAAAGCTCGCCCAGGAACTGCGCAAGGCCTGCACGGAAGTCGGCTTCCTCTATATCAAGAACCATCACGTTCCGAAGGAGGTCATCGATGCCGCGTTTGGGGTGGCGGAGGTGTATTTCGCCGAATCCGACGACGTGAAGATGGAGAATCACGTTTCCAATTCAAAGAATAATCGCGGTTATGCGGCAATATTGGAAGAGAATACGGATCCGACCGCGCGCGGAGACCTGCACGAATCGTATGATATTGCGCTGGATGTGCCAGCCGACGATCCGGACGTGAAGGCCGGCAAAGTACTCTACGGTCCCAACCAGTGGCCAGCGGGCAGGCCGGAATTCCGAACGGCACTGGAAGCCTACCATGCCGAGATGCTGACGCTGAGTGGCCACCTGCTCCATGCCTTTGCTCTGGCTCTTGGGTTGGAGGAGACATATTTCGACCTGCTGGTCGGCAAGCCGCTCGCAACTTTGCGGGTGCTCCACTATCCACCGCAGTTTGGCGAGATCGATGACCGCCAGATCGGAATTGGGGCGCATTCGGACTATGAGTGCTTCACGATCCTGGCCCAGAAGGATGGTATTTCAGCCTTGCAGGTACTGAATGCAACTGGCGAGTGGATTGCGGCCGATCCCGTCCCCGGCTGCTTCGTCGTCAATGTGGGAGATCAGATGGCGCGTTGGACCAATGACCTTTTCGCCTCGACCGTCCACCGCGCGGTGAATCGTTCCGGCAAAGAACGCTATTCGATCCCGTTCTTCTTCGGTCCAAACTATGATGCCGTGATCGAGGTGCTTCCCAGTTGCATTGATGAGGATCATCCTGCGAAGTACCCTCCGATCACGTCGGGCGAATACGTCAACGGCCGCTTCAAGGCGACATTTGCGCACTATGCCGCGCAAAGCGAGGCCGGCGCCGAAACCGCGGCTTAAGCGGATAATCCTGTCATGCGCGGCCGCTCCTGTGGCCGCGCGTCGCATACCCGCCGTCCGTTGACCGAGATCAATATGATAGCACCCTCGATGGGTAGCGTCGGGTTAACTGGTTAGCCATGGCGTCACCAGAAGAACCCATTTCGGTTTGACGGTGGATGTGGCTAATTTTTCGGCTTTGAGGGCTTGGTGGAGCGCGGTCTTGCCGATTTGGGCTTTGAGCAGCAACGGAGCAGAAAACCTGCATAAGGAAGTCACGGCTCGTCGTCCGGGTCAGCGGTTTTCGGATCGCGTGGCGGGCCTCGGTTTCGGCTATGGCCGCGGCAAGGCACAGCCAGTCGGCGATGCTGAGGGGGGTAATGTTTTCAGGGGGCATTTTGCCGGTGCCAAAATGGATGTCGCTCATGGTCTTACCCCTTGATGGTTGCGCGAGTGCTGAAGGTGAAAGTGTGGAGGGAGCACCACCGCCCGAAGCTGCGGCCTGGCCTCCCCACAAGGGGACCCTCAAGGGGTAGATCGGCCACCGCCCTTAAATCAGCTTCTCCAGCGTGATCGGCAGATCCCTGATCCTCTTTCCCGTCGCATGGAATACCGCGTTGGCAATCGCCGGCGCCACGCCGACAATGGCCAGTTCGCCAACGCCCTTGCCGCCGAGCACCGAGGAATGCAGGTCGGGGATGCCGACCGAGATCACCTCGATGTCGGGGATGTCGGCATTGGTCGGCACGAGGTAGTCGGCGAGGTTGTCATTGACGATGCGGCCGTGGCGGCGGTCGACGATGCCTTCTTCCAATAGCGCCTGGCCGATGCCCATGATGATGCCGCCCTTCCATTGGCTTTCGGCAAGTTTCGGGTTGTAGAGCCGGCCCGAATCCAGCGCCGACACCACACGCGATACACGCACCGTGCCGAAATCCTCGTCGACGCGCACTTCGATGAAATGCGCGCACCAGGAGTGGCGGGAATAGTCGCCCTCGGTGTGCGGCACCGACATGGCGATGGTGGTGTAGTTCTTGTAGCGATCATCTGGCGTCGAATTGGCCGGCATGGTGTCGCCGGTGGCTTCGATGTGGTCGCGGCCGACGCACTTGAGCAGTTCGGCGACGGAGACATCGGGGCCGTCGCCGCGCGGCGAAGCGATACGGCCATTGGCGACGACCAGCGTGTTGGCC
>NZ_RZRA01000836.1:0-2525 GCF_003998945.1 Mesorhizobium sp. M7A.F.Ca.CA.003.01.2.1
ATATCGGCGCGATCGCGCAAGGAGACGATGGCGTTGACCAGCGGATTGACCGCCTCGATGCGGTCGAGGAATGCCGCCACCACCTCGCGCACGCAAAGCTCCCTCTCCCGGATCGCGCCGGCGAGTTCGACTGCGGACAGGCGGCAGATGTCGCCTGCCGGTGGCACGGCATGTTTTGTTTGAGGACGCAGCATTTTAATGGGTTTCCTGCAGCGCCTGATCGACGTCTTTGGCGAGCGGGATCGCCGGTTGGGCGCCAGGTTTCAGGCAGGCCAGCGAGCCGGCCGCGCCGGCGCGCGCCAGCGCCTGTTCGAGCGTGAGGCCCGACGACAGGCTGGCGGCGAAATAGCCGCAGAACGTATCGCCGGCGCCGACCGTGTCGACGGGGACGATCTTGCGCGCAGCAACGGCCAGGAACTCGGTCGGTGTCGCCGCCATCACGCCATCGCCGCCGAGCGTGACGACGACGGTGCGGCCGGTCTTTCCGGCAAAGTCGCGCATGCGCACCGCCCGATCGCGGCCTTGCAGCGACAGCGCTTCGCCATACAGGTCGAACTCGGTTTCGTTGGCGACGACATAGTCGGCCTTGCCGAGAAAGCCGGCTGCTTGCGCCTGGAAAGGTGCTGTGTTGAGCACCGTGATGGCGCCGGCCGCCCTTGCCTGGTCGAGGGCGGCATCGACGGTGGCCAGCGGAATCTCATTTTGCAGCAGCACGACGTCGCCTTTTTTCAGAAAGGCCTTGGAGAGATCGCCGGGCACCACGGAAGCGTTGGCGCCCGGCACCACGGCGATGATGTTCTCGCCGTCGTCGGCGACCATGATCAGTGCCGTGCCGGTCGAGGCGTGAGTCTCGGCAACGCCGGACAGGTCGACCTTGCCGTCGCGCAGCAATGCCAGTGCCTCGGCGGCGAAGCTGTCCCTGCCGACGGCGCCGACCATGCGCACCGAGGCGCCGGCGCGTGCGGCGGCCAGGGCCTGGTTGGCGCCCTTGCCCCCGGGCGCGGTGGTGAAGGCCGAGCCGCCCACCGTCTCGCCGGGGCTCGGCAAGCGGTCGACCTTGGCGATAAGGTCGAGGTTGATCGAGCCGATGACGATAATCAAGCAGGGCCTCCTGGCAACGCAAATTCAAAATGCCGGAGCGTCTTCGTGCGTCCGGGCGAACGCAGATCGTTCCGATTGCGTGGAAGCTAACCTGTAAGGCCGCAGCTTGCCAGACCACGCGCATGGTCCAGCCCGATTTGAGTTGTCGCGGCCTTATTCGCAGCGCACGGTGACCGTGCCCTGATAGTTGCCGGCGGGAAAGATACCGCTCGACTTGGTGGCGGTGAGGTCGACCTGCATCGCGTGGGTGCCGTTGGCAACCCTCTGCGGCACACTTCCGTTGACATCGGCCCCCGAGCCATCGAGGCGGAAGACCGAAGCGAACGTCACGTTGGTGCCACCGCCGCTCGGCGCGGACGAGAATGCGGCAGGCGCCGGCGCCGAAACCGAATAGCAGTCAAGCAGGTTGAGTATTGAGCATAACAGGGAGCTTGCCACCACGGTGGCGCTGGCGCTCGATCCGCCTGCCTGTTTGGAGCCCAGTATGCTGATGGCGGGACTGGCCTTCATCGTTCCGGACGCCCCGACCATGATGGTGCAGGTGCCGATGATCGCCGCCTGCATCGGAAGGCAGGAACCGGCAAGTGCCGCCATCGCAAACAGCGCGCGGCTACTGCTTCTTCTTTTTCTTGCCATCGCCATTTCCGGTTCTGATGCTCCAGCCTTCGTTGGCCCACCCCGGTGATGCGGTCGCGGGAGCGGTGGCGGCAATACTCGCCGTCTGGCCGTCGGTGCCGAGGCCCATTTTGAGGAGCTTCAGCTCCAGCTGAAGGCGCTCGACCTCAAGCTCGTAGAGACGGCTGCAATCGACGCGCTTGGGCGTACGCCCGATGGGGATCACCACGCGGCCGTAAGTGGCGACATCATTGTCGGACTGGCTGTTGCCTCTGATGACGCCGAGATCGACATAGGCGCCGGAGCCGGAGACGGCGGAACGGCAAGTGGTGCCATCCGCGGCATGGACCTCGTCCTGGCCCTGGGGCAAGGTGACGCCGGGCAGGTTGAAGCCGCTTTCGTTCTGGTTGAGGTTGTAGACGTCCTCGGCCCCGGCCGGCGAGGCACCCGCCCAAACAGCCGCGAGCGCCAGTGTCAGGACTTGCGGCGCCCAAAAAACTTTCCGCATATCTGTGCCCTTATCTGCGTCTGTTGATTGGGAAAGGGGATGCTTTCGGTACAGATACGCACTTTACGCTCGGCAGCGCCGCCGAAAGGCACAACCACAAGGACAGAACGGGAGGCCTGGGAGGCCAGTTGGAAGACATTTGGAGAGACCCTGGCATCTACCGGCTGGAAATCCTGATCGTAGACGTGAATTTCGACCCGGATGTTGCGGTCGTAGGGATTGGCGGGGGAGACGCGAACCGCAAAGACGTCGGTGAAGCTGTTGATCTCGCCACGCATCGGCGACATCGACTGAGCCTTGG
>NZ_RZRA01000837.1:0-2509 GCF_003998945.1 Mesorhizobium sp. M7A.F.Ca.CA.003.01.2.1
GATGATCACCACGTCGTAGCGATCCTTCGGCGTGGCGTCGCGCCAGGTGCGCTGCCAGTTCTTGTGGCCGGACAGGGCGGCACGAGCGAGCGAGAAGATCGAATATTTCATCAGTTCATTCCGAGGTCGCTCGCGTCGCGCTGGTGGTCAAATATCCAGCGTGTGGTCGCGCTCCCATTGCGTGAAGTGCGAAGCATAGGAATTCCATTCCTGGTGCTTCAGCTTTAGGTAGGCCGACGAGAAATCCTCACCCAGCGCCGCCTTGAGCGATTTGTCCTTGTCGAACTCGCGCAAGGCGTCGAGCAGGTTGAGCGGCAGTTTTGGCGCGCCCTTTACCGTATGGCCATGCTGGTACATGTCGATGTCGTAGCGCTTGCCAGGATCGGCCTTCGAGCGAATGCCGTCGAGGCCGGCGGCGATGATGACCGCTTGCAGGAGATAGGGATTGGCGGCGCCATCCGGCAGCCGCAGCTCGAAGCGGCCGGGGCCGGGCACCCGCACCATGTGGGTGCGGTTGTTGCCGGTCCAGGTCACCGTGTTCGGTGCCCAGGTCGCGCCCGAAATGGTGCGCGGCGCGTTGATGCGCTTGTAGGAATTCACCGTCGGGTTGGTGATCGCGGCCAGTGCGGAGGCATGTTTCATGATGCCGCCGAGGAAATTCCTGCCCTTGGCCGACAGGCCGAGCTCCATCGAATTGTCGGCGAAGACGTTGGTCTTGCCGGCCTTGTCCCAGACCGAGATATGCGCATGGCAGCCATTGCCGGTCAGGCCCTGGAAGGGCTTCGGCATGAAGGTCGCGCGCAGGCCATGCTTTTCCGCGATCGACTTGACCATGAATTTGAAGAACGAGTGCTTGTCGGCGGTCGCCAGCGCGTCGTCGAAGGCCCAGTTCATCTCGAACTGGCCGTTGGCGTCCTCATGGTCGTTCTGATAGGCGCCCCAGCCGAGCGCCAGCATGTGGTCGCAGATCTCGGCGATGACGTCGTAGCGCCGCATCACCGCTTGCTGGTCGTAGCAGGGTTTTGAGGCCGTGTCGTATTCGTCGGAGATCGTCTTGCCGTCAGGCGAGATCAGGAAGAACTCGGCCTCGACGCCGGTCTTGACATGCATGCCGTCGCTGGCGGCTTCCGCGATCAGCCGCTTCAGTGTGTTGCGCGGCGCCTGGTCGACCTCCTTGTCGTCCATGATGCAGTTGGCCGCCACCCAGGCGACCTCAGGCTTCCACGGCAGCTGGATCACCGAATCCGGATCCGGCACCGCAAGCATGTCGGGATGCGCCGGCGTCAGGTCCAGCCATGTGGCGAAACCGGCAAAGCCGGCGCCGTCCTTCTGCATGTCTGATATCGCCTGCGCCGGCACCAGCTTGGCACGCTGGCCACTGAACAGGTCAGTGTAGGAAATCATGAAATATTTGACGTTTTTCGCCCTTGCGAATTCAGCAAGATCAGTTGCCACGGTAGTTCCCCATTTTTATCGATTGTTGTTCCCGAGTATGCGGGAATCGGCCCTTCGTTGATCAGAAGCCGTTCTTCCCCGGTATCCAGTTGGTGCCGGCCAGCGGCACGCCGGCCATGGCGGCTGCCTCGATCGTCAGCGCGACCAGGTCCTCGGGTTCGAGATTGTGCAGGCTGTTCTTGCCGCACGCGCGGGCGATCGTTTGAGCCTCAAGCGTCATCACCTTGAGGTAGTTCGCCAGCCGGCGCCCGGCAGTCACCGGATCGACCCGCTTCATCAGTTCCGGATCCTGCGTGGTGATGCCGGCGGGGTCGCGCCCCTCGTGCCAATCGTCATAGGCGCCGGCCGTGGTGCCAAGCTCGTTGTACTCCGCCTCCCAGCGCGGATCGTTGTCGCCGAGCGCGACAAGGGCCGCCGTGCCGATCGAGACCGCGTCGACGCCGAGCGCCAGCGCCTTGGCGACATCGGCGCCGTTGCGAATGCCGCCGGAGACGATCAACTGCACCTTGCGGTGCATGCCGAGGTCCTGCAGCGCCTGCACGGCCGGCCTGATGCAGGCAAGCGTCGGCTGGCCGACATTTTCGATGAACACTTCCTGGGTGGCGGCGGTGCCGCCCTGCATGCCGTCGACGACAACGACATCGGCGCCGGCCTTCACGGCAAGCGCCGTGTCATAATAGGGGCGCGCGCCGCCGACCTTGACGTAGATCGGTTTTTCCCAGTCGGTGATTTCGCGCAATTCGAGGATCTTGATCTCGAGATCGTCGGGTCCGGTCCAGTCGGGATGGCGTGAGGCCGAGCGCTGGTCGATGCCTTTCGGCAGCGTGCGCATTTCGGCGACACGATCCGAAATCTTCTGGCCAAGCAGCATGCCGCCGCCACCCGGCTTGGCGCCCTGGCCGACGACGACCTCGATCGCATCGGCGCGGCGCAGATCGCGCAGGTTCATGCCGTAGCGCGACGGCAGATATTGATAGACCAGTTGCTTGGAATGGCCGCGCTCCTCCTCGGTCATGCCGCCGTCGCCCGTCGTGGTCGAGGTGCCCGACAGGGT
>NZ_RZRA01000838.1:0-2508 GCF_003998945.1 Mesorhizobium sp. M7A.F.Ca.CA.003.01.2.1
GTTCGGTGATCTCGGCAATGTCGGGTACGATCTTGATCGCACCTTCGCGGATCTTGCGCACCGTGCCGATATCGATCGTCGGAATGCGCGACGAGAGCGCGATCTGCTGCAGCATTCCTTGCTGCGGCCGCCTGAGCCCGTATTTCCCCAGCCTGCCCAACGCCAGATCGAGGATGATGGGAAACAAGGCATCGTTGATGCGCTGCGGCATCAGGCGCGCCGCCATGCCGATCATCTGGATGGGCACGCCAAGCAGTTCGCGCGGTACGATATGAACGCCGCCGCGCACCGAAATCGTCGGCCGCGCACCGCCTTCCACCAGATCGAGCGCGATCTCGGCGCCGGTATTGCCCATGCCGACGATCAGCACCGGCCGGCCGGCGAAAGGCACTGCGTTGCGATAGTCGGCGCTATGCAGCTTTTGGCCCTTGAAGGCATCGGCGCCGGCAAATCTGGGCATCAGCGGCTCTGCGTTGTTGCCAGATGCAATCACAACGTTTGAAGCATGCAAGGGACCGGTCGTCGTATCCACGAGCCAGCTTCTGCCCCGCCGGGTGATCGCCCGCACTGTTTCTCCAAATCGCGGCCGCAGATCGAAACGTTGCGCATAGGCATCTAGATAGTCGATGAAGAGATCGCGCGGCACATAACGCGGATAGTCCCTGGGAAAGGGCGCGAAGGGCAGCGAGGAAAAGCGCTTGGCCGTGTGCAAATGGACGCGCTCATAGTGGCGTCGCCAGGCGGGTGCGGCCTGCTGCTCCTTTTCCAGCAGGACGAAATCCTGCCCGCTCTGCCGCAGGCACGCGGCAATGGCCAGGCCCGCCGGCCCGGCACCGATGATCGCAACTGGGGTGGTGTCGTCCAAGCCGGCCTCCGCGGCAGAATTCACAGCCCGAGAATGTCAAAAACATGGTGGGAAAGTAAAGGCCTGCCGCGCGACAAATATTTAGACAGGCAAAGGCACCGTCAACCCTACCTTGACCCGGTCCATGGCAACGAACGTGCGGAATTTGCGGACATTGTTGCTGTCGAAGAACAGTTTTCGCGTCAGCGCCTCATAGGCGCCCATGTCGGCCACTGTGATGACCAGGATGAAGTCGGCCTCGCCGGTGACGTAATAGCATTGCTGGACCTCGGGGGTCGCCGAGAACTGCCGCTTGGCCGCGTCGATCAGTTCGGCGCGTTCGCTCTCGAGTTCCACCTCGACGAAGATGGTGATGGGTTGACCGACCGCTGCCGGCTCGACGACAGCGACATTGCCGGCAATGACGCCGGTCTGCTCCATGCGCTTGATGCGGCGCTGCACCGCCGGCGCCGACAGGTTCACCGCCTCGCCGATCAACCGCTGCGGCGTCGTGTTGTCGCGCTGCAGGATGGCAAGGATGGCGAGATCGAAACTATCGAGCGAGGACGGCAATGCAGGCAATGGAATATCCTGGACGAAACAAACTTGCATTTAAGAGACCATATTACAGCGCTCTTTGCGTTGCTCCTGCAATATGTTCTCGCTGACCAACGGGACCGGCCAATGTTCCTGCTCAACCGCAACGCATCGCACCGCCGGCCGCTCGATCCGATCGATGCCGAAACCCTTGGCGTGGCCGGAGCCGACACGGTCGAGCGTTTTCTCAGCCACCGCGACAATCACCGGATGACGCCGCTGCATGCACTGCCGGCGCTCGCCAGCGAATTCGGACTGGGCGCCATCCATATCAAGGATGAGGGCTTTCGCCTCGGCCTCGGCAGCTTCAAGGCGCTTGGCGGCGCCTATGCCGTCTTCCGCCTGGTGCTGGAGGAGGCCGGCAGTCGCCTTGGCCGGCTCCTCGATGTGGCCGATCTCGATCGGCCTGATGTGCGGGCGGTCGCCGCGGCGATGACATTTGCCTGTGCGACCGACGGCATCTATGGCCGCTCCGTCGCGCAAGGCGCGCAACTCGTCGGCGCGCGGGCGGCGATCTTCGTCCACGCCGGGGTCAGCGAGGAGCGCATCGCGGCGATCGCCCGCTATGGCGCCGAGATGATCCGCGTCCACGGCAATTATGACGATTCGGTCAGGCAAGCTGCCCAGGTTTCGGCCGACAAGGACTGGACCGTGGTCTCCGACACCTCGTGGCCGGGCTATGAGCGCATTCCCGGCCTGGTCATGCAGGGCTATACCGCGATCGTACGCGAAGCCTTGCGCCAACTCCCTCGGACGCCGACCCACGTCTTCGTGCAGGCCGGTGTCGGCGGCATTGCCGCCGCGCTGGCCGGTCATCTGGCCACCGTGCTCGGTGACGCTAGGCCGACCTTCATCGTGGTCGAGCCGGCGCGTGCCGCTTGTGTCTTCGCAGCCGCCCAGGTCGGGCGCCCGGTCAAGGTCGCGCACGGCCAGCCGACGGTGATGGCCATGCTTGAATGTTACGAAGCCTCGCCGGTCGCCTGGCGGGTGCTGGCGCGCGCCGCCGACGCCTTCATGACGGTGGATGAGGACGAGGCCATCGCGGTGATGCAGCGGCTGGCCTGGCC
>NZ_RZRA01000839.1:0-2508 GCF_003998945.1 Mesorhizobium sp. M7A.F.Ca.CA.003.01.2.1
GAGCACACTGCTGGTCGGGCCTCCTGCCGCGGCCACCGAGGGCATCGATCTTGGTCTGGTGCGGCAGGCCATCCGCAACGAGCGCAAGCTCGGCTTTCTCTACCGCGATGCCGGCGGGGCCGTGTCCCAGCGCGTCGTCTGGCCATTTGCGCTGGGCTTCTTCGACAAGGTGCGGGTGGTGGTGGCGTGGTGCGAGATGCGGCAGGATTTCCGGCATTTTCGCGCCGATCGCATCGCCGAACTCCAAGCAATGGACACGCGCTATCCGCGTCGTCGCCAGGCGCTGCTCAAGGAATGGCGAACGACGCTCGACAAGCCGCGTGGTTCGCGATGACTGCTGCCATATTCTGACAGTAGCCTATCGTATGTTCGTCAAGTCGAAACACCGAACCTTGGAGAGCAGATATGGCCACCCCGAATTTCGTCATCCTCTATGTCGACCAGCCGCAGCAGAGCGGTGCCTTCTACAGCGCGCTGCTCGGTCGTGAGCCGGTCGAAAGTTCGCCGACCTTCGTGCTGTTCGTGCTCGATGCCGGCTTCAAGCTCGGCCTGTGGTCGCGCCATACGGTGGAGCCGGCAGCCGCCACGTCAGGCGGTGGCGCCGAAATCGTGTTTGCGCTGGATACGCCCGATGCGGTCGATGCCGCCCATGCCGACTGGTCCGGGCGCGGGCTGAAGATCCTGCAGACGCCGACCGACATGGATTTCGGTCGTACTTTTGTCGCGCTCGATCCCGATAATCATCGCCTGCGCGTCTACTGGCTGTCCGACGGGGAACAGGCCAATGGGGAACAGAAATGAGCGCGTATTGGATAGCGGTGGCGTCGGCCGAGCATGTCCGGCGTGGTCGCACAGCCGGCTTCATGCAGGTCAACCACGGCAAGGCGGCACCGCTGCGTCGCGTCAAGCCGGGTGATGGCGTCGTCTACTATTCGCCGACCACTGTTTTGGGCGACAAAGACGGCCTGCAGGCTTTCACGGCGATAGGCATCGTGCGGGAAGGCGAGCCTTATCAGGGCGATATGGGCGCCGGCTTCACGCCGTTCCGCCGCGATGTGGCATGGGCCAAGGCCGAGGAAGCGCCGATCAAGCCGCTGCTCGACAGGCTGGACTTCACCGCGGCCAAGTCGAACTGGGGTTATCAGCTTCGCTTTGGCCTTTTTGAAATCGGGGATCACGATTTTCGTGTGATCGCCGAGGCGATGGGCGCCGAAATGGGTGCAACGGTAAACTAGGCCGTGAGCGCCTTGTAGACGGCAATGCCGGCGGCAAGATCCTCGAGTGCCGCTCCGACCGACTTGAACAGCGTGATCTCACCGGCGCTCTCGCGGCCCTTCTTCCGGCCGCGCGCCAATTCGTGCAGATCGGCGACGATGGCTTCCGGTTTCAGCACGCCGGAGGCCAGCGGTTGGACGATGTCGCCGGCTTCCTTGGTGGCGCCGGCGCGGGTGTCGACATAGACGCGGGCAAGCCTGATCGCATCGTCATCGCTCTCGCGCATCGTCGGCGTAAAGCCGCCGACCAGGTCGACATGGGTTCCCGGCCGCAACAATGCGCCCTTGATCAACGGCGTGGTCGTGATCGTCGCCGAGGAGACGATGTCGGCCTGCCCAAGCTCCGTATCGAGATCGCTTGCCGCACTGGCCGCGAAGCCCTGGGCGCACAGATCGGCCGCGACTTTCTCGGCATTGGCCGGGGTGCGGTTCCAGATGCGGATGGTCTTGATGGGCCGCACGGCCGAGTGCGCCTTGGCGAGGAAGGGCGACAGCGCGCCGGCGCCGACCACAAGCAGCCGCGAGGCATCGTCGCGGGCGAGATAGGAGGCCGCAAGCGCCGAAGCACAGGCGGTGCGCCATTGTGTCAGCCGCTGGCCGTCGATCAGGGCCTCGGGTTCGCCGGTGGCGCCGTTGAGCAGAAGATAGAGCCCCATCACCGCGGGCTTGCCGATGGCATTGTTGTCGGGCGACACGGTGACGATCTTGACGCCGACGTGACCGCCGGCCGACGTGCCGGCCGCGTTGAGATCGGTCCAGGCCGGCATCAAAAGCAGTGTGGAGGCGGCACCATCGGGCCGCTCGATCGTATGATGATGCCTGACCGGCTGCACCGCACCGTCGCGAAACGCCATGCGCAGCGTCTCGACCAGTCCGGGAAAGGTCAGCGCATGGTCGACCTCTGCGGCCGAAATGGTCAGCATGAAAAACTCCGTGAGGACAAAACCGCCGATTGGCGGCTCAAGCGGTCGGCTTCGGCAATGCTGCCCCTTGGGCGGACCCCGGTGCCTGGCTTTGTGATACCGCCGGCGCACGGCTGACCGCCTGGCGCAGGTTCTCGGCTTCGACGCCGCGCTGGCGCGCCAGCTTGCGATAGCGACCCTGTTTGACCCACGTAGCCAGACTGCCGACGATCATGCCGATGGCGAGCGCCAGGAACAGGAAGATGAACAGCGGCAAAGTCAGGGTCAGCTTCGGATTGCCGGGGTTGAACGGGTCCAGCGTGAAGGCGACC
>NZ_RZRA01000083.1:0-9422 GCF_003998945.1 Mesorhizobium sp. M7A.F.Ca.CA.003.01.2.1
GTAGGGCAGTAGGGCAGTAGGGCAGTAGGGCAGTAGGGCAGTAGGGCAGTAGGGCAGTAGGGCAGTAGGGCAGTAGGGAGCGCCTCAACGCTGGCCGCTCTCCTTCATACGCTCGATGATTTCGGCCATCAGCGCCAGGTCGCGGCGGGAATCGGCGAGGTCGGTCAGCGGCTTTGTTCCTTCGGCGATGTGGCGGTGGAAAATCTCGAGTTCATTCGAGAAAGCATCGCCGTAGAGAGGGCCGAAGGCTTTCGTCACCGGGCCGAGCGGGCCGGCATCGGTGACCTCCAGCCGCGTCGGCAGGCTGCGGATGTAGGGCGTGTCGTAGATGATGCGCACGCGCCTGGTGTTGGAGCGCACCTCGATCATTGCGTCGAACAGGCCGAGATCGTCGACCACCGCGTCGTAGAGACAAGCGAAATGGCCATAGTCGAAGGTGACCGATGTGTTGGCGCCGCCATTGGTGCGGTGCGCGGCCAGCACGCGCGCCGGCTCGCCGATCAGCCCGCGCATCGCTGAAATGTGGTGCGAGGAAAGCGCCGTCAGCCCGCGATAGGCGCGCACCAGGTCGGCCGGCGCGTCGGCACCGACGACTTCGCGGATCAGCGCGTCGCGCTCCTTGGCGCCACGCGCCAGCAGGGCCGGGTCTATGTCGTTGGGATAGAGGACGTTCTGGCTCTTCTTGAGGAAATGCCGGCCCTCCGAGATCAGGTCGAAGATGCGGACATGGGTGATGTCGGCGAAGGCCGGCAGCTCGTCCCTGGCGGCCAGATAGGCCGGCGCGTAGCGGCGCATATAGCCGACGAACAGGGTCTTGTCGTAACTCGGCATCAGCGCCAGCAGATCGTCGATCTCGCGCACCGTCAGACAGGCAGGCTTTTCCAGCAGGATATGTTTGTTGGCAGCAATCGCCGCGTGCACGAAGCGGCTGTGGGTGTCGTCGGATGACAGCACGAACACCGCGTCGATGTCGGGTGACGCTATTAGCGCCTCGGCCGTCTCGAAGGTTCTTGCCGTCAGGTGTTGCGAGGTGCACAGCGCCACCAGGCTGGGCGACACGTCGTACACGCCCGCGATCACCCAGCGCTCGCGCTGATCGCTCAGCACCGGCAGATGGATCGACTGGGCGACCTCTCCAAGACCTATAAGTCCGACACGAATTGGTGCCACCGGCAAACTCCCTTTGATTTCAGGTCTGATGCTGCAGGACTATGCCGCGCCGGTGACCAGCGCGACGAGCTCGTTGCCTGATGTCTCCGAGGCGCGCACGGTCGCCGCCATCTTTCCCGCCCGCATCACCCAGATCTGGTCGGACAGGCGGCGGACCTGATCGAAATTGTGGCTGACCAGGATGACTGAGACCGACTGCTCGCGCAGGCGTCGGATCAGCGCCTCGACATTGGCCGTCTCCTGCACGCCGAGCGCCGCCGTCGGTTCGTCCATCACCACCAGCTTGGCGCCGGAGCCGACAGCGCGGCAGATCGAGATCGCCTGCCGCTGGCCGCCCGACAGGCGCCGCACACGCTGGTTGATCGACGGCACGTTGATCGACAGGCGCGACAGCATGGAACGGGCCTCGCGTTTCATCGCCTTGCGGTCGAGGAAAGCGAAGGGACCGATGCGGCGCACGATCTCGCGGTTGAGGAACAGGTTCTGCGCGACCGTCAGTTCGTCGATCAGCGCCAGGTTCTGGTGCACGGTCTCGATGCCGGCCTTGCGCGCCTCGTCGGGATTGGCGAAGGGCCGCGCCCGGCCGTCGAAGAACAGATCGCCGGCGTCGGGCTGATGCACGCCGACCAGGCTGCGGACCAGCGTCGACTTGCCGGCGCCATTGTCGCCGATCACGGCGGTGACCTCGCCGCGGCGGGCCTGGAAGGCGACGTCGGTGAAGGCGCGGATGCCGCCGAAATGCTTGCTCAGCCCTTCGCAGGCGATGATCGCCTCAGCGGCGGGGATGTGATGGGGAGCGCTCATTTCTGATACCGCATGATCAGCGCCGCCAGCACCACGATGGCTCCCACGGCAAGCGGTTGGTAGAAAGCCGACACATTGAGCAAGGTCAGGCCATTGACGAGTGCCGTGAGCATCAGCGCGCCGATGGCGGGCCCAAGAATGCTGGCGCGGCCGCCGAACAGGCTGACGCCGCCCAGCACCACCGCCGCCACCGAATTCAAGAGCAGGCTGGTGTTGATCTGCGGTTCGGCCGAGCCGATGCGGGCGACCAGGAGAATGGCCGCGACACCGGCGCAGAGACCGGAAATCGTATAGGCGGCGATCTTGACCCGGTTGGTGCGGATGCCGAGCGCGCCGGCACTTTCGGCCTGGCCCCCGGTGGCAAGCAGATGCACGCCGAAACGCGTGTGGTAGAGCGCGATATGGGCGACGATGACGGCTGCGATCGCCACCCATACGGGATAGCTGAACGGTCCGAACGAGCCGGAAGCGAGCCTGAGCAGGAAGGTCGAGCCGACCATGGTCGGTTCACCGCCCGACAGGATGAGGCCAAGGCCAGTGATGCCCGACAGCGTGCCGAGCGTCACCACGAAATCGGGGATTTTGCCTGCCGTGATGATCAGCCCGTTGAGGAAGCCCACCGCGCTGGTGGCGAGAACCGCGAGCACGCAGGCGATGAAGATGCCGTAGCCGGCGGCATTGACGAGGCCGAGGATGATGGCGCCGAGCATGACGGCTGCCGCCAACGACAGATCGATGCCCGAGGTGGCGATGACGAAGGTCTGGCCGATCGACAGCACGACCAGGATCGCAGCCGCCAGCAGCAGCGCCTGCAGATTGGCGACGCTGAGAAAGACCGGCTGGGCGATGCCGAAGACGATGACGAGGCCGACCAGGCCGACGACGGATGCCCAGTCGGCCCAGAAGGAGGGATCGAGGAGGAGAGCCGCCAGGGAGGGACGGCTCTCCTCCGCACCCGCCGAATGGGCGGCGGGCGCGTTGTCTGCAGGTGTGCTCACTTCAGCATCTCGCGGAAGGGATCGGGATAGTCGCCGCCGGGACGCGGAAAATTCTTTAGCGACGCTTCGGCATTGTCCTTGTTGATCAACAGCACAGGTGCCGGCACGTTGGCCGGCAGTTCCTTGCCCTTGGCCGCGACCGCACAGGCTTCGACGCCCATGGCGCCGACGACATAGGGGTATTGGGCGACGGTGGCGGTGAGTTCGCCTGATGCGATCGACTTCAGCGCATCGACAATGCCGTCTAGGCCGATCACCTTGACGTCCTTGCCCGACGTCCGCACGGCGCGCTCGACGCCAAGGGCCATGATGTCGTTGGCGGCGAAGAAGCCGGCGAGGTCCGGATGGGCGGCGAGGATATCGGTGGCGGCGGTCAACGCCTTTTCGCGATCCCAGTCAGCGCTGACCATCACCACGATTTCGAGCTTGCCTTCGACGGCCTGCCTGAAGCCCTTGATGCGGGCGTTGGAGCCGACATCGCCGACGATGCCGGCGACCAGCGCGACCTTGGAACCCTTAGGCACCAGCTTCAGCATCTCTTCGCCGGCCAGCACGCCTGCGGCGACGTTGTCGGTGCCGATATAGGTCGAGACGGCAAAGCCGGCGGCCTTGGCCTGCTCGGGGTCGATGGTCGAGTCGATGTTGACGATCGGCTTCTTCTTTTGGGCGACCGGCACCAGCGCCTGGACGAGGTTGGAGACGCTGATCGGGTTGACCAGGTAGCAATCGAAATCCTGCATGGCCATGGCGGTCAGGCGGTCGGCCTGGCCGGTGGCGTCACCCATGTTGGCGGCGGCCTGGACGCTGACACTGACGCCGTTGGCCTTGGCCTGCTCCTCGATGCCCTTCTGCATGGTCTGGAAGAATGGATTGTCGAGGCCTTTGACGATGGCGGCGACTTTCGCCGCATCCTCGGCGTGGGCGGGTGCCGAGACGATGGTTGCAAGCATGCCGGCGCCAAGCAGGCTCGTGCCGAGTTTCAGGCAATTGAACATGCGCATGGTTTTTCCTCCTCCTGATTGTTTTATGGGCTGCATCGATGTCGCCGTCCGGCGACTGCAATGTCCGACGGCGCGCAAGCGACCCCGGCCCCTGGCGCGACGATCCGCCAACGGACTGCTGCCAGCTTGGGGATGTGCGGACTGCCGCCCCGGTTCGGGCGCTTTTCGATGTCAGGCATTGCTCCTCCCAGAGCGCCGGCCGATGCCATGCCGGCGTTTGCGCATGTTTTATAAAAAATTGACACGCGTCAAGATTTAAAATGTGCGTAGCGATTTTTGACTGCGCGCCCTGCGGGCATGACTGTCCTGCCGGCATGCGCTACAACCAAGGCGCGAAAAAAACTGCCAGCCTAGGGAACCACTAGGGGGATGTCCGCGTTGGTCGCTACTTTTGTGCAGAGGGAGGTTTGGGGTGGGGCGTTTCGAAATCGTGGAAGAGCCAACGGGTACGTTTTCGATTTTCGACACCGTCACGGAATTGCCGGCAACGGCCAAAGGGGGCGTGTGCATTGGGCTTTATCGGCACGAAGTGCCTCTGGCACTGCTTGCAGCGGTTGAAACGGTCCAGCCCGGCCATTTTTCGCTCCTGCCCTCATTGTCGGTGTTGAACGACTGGCGGGCTCATCGAGACGATCTGCTGGCATGAGCAAAGCTGCCCGATGTCGCATCAAAAATCATACGGTATGGGAAATCACGCCCTGTTGTCGAAAGCGGCGGTGAGGCATGGAAAGCAAGGGGAGGTTGCAGTGCGTTGGGAGGTGAAGCAATGTCTGATCAGGACGACCTGATCCGAGCTGCCATCGGACGGCTGCTCGCCGAGAAGACAGGCGCCGCCGTCATATCGATGAGAGAGAGCGTCACCGAGCTTCTGGCGCTGACCGGTGCCGCACTGGACGAAAGACTCCAAGACCTGCTGCTGGAAATGGCCGAAGTCCGCGGCATGATGGTCGCTCTCGACTTCTGAACATATCCGGCTGGGATGCTGCAGCATGGACCGGCAGCGCTTTCATCGCCGGCAGCCTCTAACCTTACTGCGTCCAATATCGGGCATCGCATTTTAGGCCGAAAGCGGACAGGCAGCTTTCCGCCCGATCGCCAGTATTGCCGGCATGTCGCGGATCGTCGCCGCGACAGCGCGCCTCGCCAAACCTTGGCTCTTTTTCCGACCCTCAAACGTCTTAGCTACAGTGAAGCTAAGGAGCAGGGTCGATGAGCCTCAGGAATAAAGAAATCGTGGTCACCGGTGGCAGCCGTGGGCTTGGCCTCGGATTGGTCGAGGCGCTGGTCGAACAGGGCGCCAGTGTGACCGTCGTTGCCCGTGGCGTCGAGGCGCTGGATGCGGTCGGTGCGCGGCTTGGGGTCGCCACTATCCGCGCCGACGTTGCGGAGGAGGGCGCGGCCTATCGCATTCTTAGCGAGGTTCGTCCTGACGTCGTGGTCCTGAATGCTGGTGCCACGCCCCGGATGGGCCGGTTGGACCAACTGAGCTGGGAAGATTTTTCAATCGCCTGGGAAACCGACGTCAAGGCCGGGCTATACTGGCTGCAGGCGGCGCTCAACCTGCCGCTCAAGCCGGGCAGCCGTGTTCTGGTGGGATCGAGCGGTGCCGCCGTCACCGGGTCGCAGTTGTCGGGCGGCTATGGCGGCGCCAAGCGCATGCTGTGGTTCATGGCGAAGTACGCCAACGGCGTTTCGCTGGAGAAGAAGCTCGGCATCCGCTTTCAGGCGATCGTGCCGCGGCAGATGATCCTCGGCACCGGAACAGGCGATGCGGCGGCCGGCGCCTATTCCGGATCCATGGGCATCACGCCCGAACAATTCGTCACCCGCTTCGGTGCGCCGATGCCGCCCCGAACCTTCGGCGACAGGGTGGTTTCCGTGCTGGAAGACCCGCAATATGCCGAGGGGATCGTCTTCGGCCTCAATGGCGACGCGGGCGTAACCGTGATGGAGGGGGCTGCGGCTTGAGCGAACGAGATCCTGCCGTGGACCGCGACCGACGGGAAGGGCTGCTTGCCCTTGCCGCCGCGATGCGGCCAGAGCTGCACCGCTATTGCGCGCGCCTGATGGGCTCGGTCATCGACGGGGAGGATGTCGTGCAGGACACGTTTGCGCGAGCCTTCGTTGCGCTGAATGAGCTGGGCGAGGTGCCGCAGCTCAGGCCCTGGCTGTTCCGCGTCGCCCACAACCGTGCGCTTGACCTGCTGCGCAGCCGCGCGATCCGCGCGGCGGAGCCTATCGAGGCGGCGCTTGAAATTGCCGACGACACCAAAGCCGACCCGGTGGAGATGCTGATGCGCAGGCAAGCTATACAGACCGCAGTGTCGCGCTTCGCGGAGCTTCCGCTGCTCCAGCGCAGCGTCGTCATCCTCAGAGATGTGCTCGACGAGCCGCTGGCCGAGATCGCTGCTTTGCTCGGCATCACCGTCGATGCGGTGAAAGGGCACTTGGCGCGCGGCCGCGCCCGGCTTAGGGAAGTCAGTGCGCAGGCCAGTTCGGCTCCCGATGCGCGTATCGCGTCGGCCGCCGTGGTCCGTTATGCGACCCTGTTCAACCAGCGGGATTGGGACGGCTTGCGCGCCCTGCTTGCCGACGACGTCAGGCTTCATCAGTCCCTGCATGCGACGCGCTCGGGTGCGGCGGATGTCGGCATGTTCTTCACGATCTACGCCAAAAGCGACCGCGTGTGGCTGACGCCGGCCTGGCTCGACGGCCGCGAGGTGATCGCTGTGTTCGAAAGCCATGCCGACCAGAAACCGCATCATTTCATGTGGCTGGAGTGGCGAGAAGGTCAGATCAGCTTCATCCGCGACTATCGCTATGTCAGCTATGTTACCGACGATGCCGAGCTGGTGCTGGCCAAGGACGCCAGGTCCTTCGGTCGCGGCACCGGGCACTGAAGAGCGGGCGCGCATCTGACCATCATACGGGCGGTGCTGTTCCTGCCCAAGGGGCCGATGCGGGGCTGGGCGTCGCACCGCCTGAGGATGTCTTTGACGTGCCCACGCGTGACATCCCCTAACTCTGCTCGATCAGCGCGCGCGCCGCAGCTTTCCCTGCCGCAAGGATACGATCCGACAATTCCGTTCCCTCCACGGCACGGGCCAGTTGAAGCGTGCCAATGAGGGTCGCAAAGATAGCGAACGCAACGCCCTCCGGATCAGGAGTTTGCGGCGGCAGCTCTACCGACACCTGGCGCACCTGGGTCAGCAAACGCTCGGTATAAAGCTGACGCGTTTCGGGTGGCTCGCGGGCGATTTCCGCCAGCAAGGCGGCAGAGGCGCAGCCCTTCCCGGGATTATCCCGATGCGCCGCAGACAGATATGTGTCTATGGCCATTGCCAAGCCGCCGGAGGCCAATGCTTGCCGTATCTCGTCGGATTGATCCTCGAGAGCTGCAGCGACCGTTTCACGGACAAGCGCCGCCTTTGATTGAAAGTGGGGATAGAAAGCCCCGTTCGTCAGCCCGGCGTCGCCCATGATGGTTGCCAGTCCGGACGCCGCTATGCCGTTTTTCCGAAAGCGTTCCGCGGCGACCTCCAGGATCCGGCCGCGCGAGGCGTCCTTCCTGCCCTTTTCGTAGCGCATGGCTGCTATTCCTTTCTGCTATTGCATTATGATCATAATCTGATATTACGACTGTAATTTAACAGATGCAAAAAAGCTAGCCCCCATGAGTTTGGAGCACGAAATGAAAACGAATGCCGGAAAAACCGCTGTTGTGACCGGAGCCTCTTCGGGCATCGGCCGCGCCAGTGCCGAAGCCCTTGCGCGGGCCGGGTTCACCGTCTTCGGAACCAGCCGGCGCAAGGCCGGCAACGATCCGGACGGGGTGATCATGCTGATCTGCGACGTGACCGACAGTGAGGCCGTTGCCGCACTCGTTTCGACGGTGCTCTCGCAGACCGGCCGGATCGACCTCTTGGTCAACAATGCCGGGGTCGGCCAGCTTGGAGGCGCCGAGGAATTCTCGATTGCCCAGGTGCAGGCTCTGTTCGACGTCAATCTGTTCGGCGTCATCCGCATGACCAATGCGGTGCTGCCGTCGATGCGGCAGCGTGGCGAGGGGCGCATCATCAATATCGGCTCTGTGCTGGGACTGGTGCCCGCGCCGTATTCAGCGCATTATTCGGCGGTCAAGCACGCGCTCGAGGGCTATTCGGAATCGCTCGACCACGAGGTTCGCGCCTTCAACATCCGCGTTTCGGTCATCGAGCCGGCATTCGTTCGTACTGTCTTCGACCAGAACGGGATCCAGCCGGATTCGCCGTTGCAGGAATACGATCAGGCCCGCGCTACGCTGGAAGCGCTGCTTCGCGACGTGATGCCTGTCGCCGACCGGCCGGAAATGGTGGCGCAAGTGGTCGTCAAGGCAGCGACCGATGCCCGTCCGCAACGGCGCTACACCGCCGGCAAGGCTGCGCGCCAGGTCAGCCTGCTGCGTCGCTTTGCTCCCGCGGGGATATTCGACAAGAGCCTGCGGAAACAATTCCGCCTGCCCGTTTGAACACAGCGAGCAGAGGATTTCACGCACATGCGACACACCAAAATCACTCTCAGAAAGTCACTGCCATGAAGGCATTCGTCGTCGACAAGTACAGCAAGAACGGCACTCTGCGGCTAGCCGAAATGCCGGAGCCGAAACTCGGGGACAGCGATGTCCTGGTCGAGGTCCACGCCGCGGCGGTGAACCTGCTCGATTCCAAGGTCAAAACCGGAGAGTTCAAGCTGATCCTGCCCTATCGCTGGCCCTTCATCCTGGGTCACGACGTGGCCGGGAGGGTTGTGCGCGTGGGATCGAAAGTCCGCAAATTCGACCTGGGCGACGACGTCTATGCGCGGCCGCGCGATGGCCGGATCGGGACGTTCGCCGAGTTCATAGCCATGGATGAAGCCGACGTGGCCCTGAAACCCGGGAACCTCAGCATGGAGGAGGCGGCCTCGATCCCGCTGGTCGGCCTGACCGCCTGGCAGGCGCTCGTCGAAAGGGCCAAGCTGAAGAAGGGACAGAAGGTCTTCATTCAAGCCGGTTCCGGCGGCGTGGGGACATTCGCCATCCAACTGGCAAAGCATCTCGGCGCGACCATTGCGACCACCGCCAGCGCGGCGAGTGCCGGTCTGGTCAAGGGGCTCGGCGCCGATATCGTCGTCGACTACAGGAAAGACGATTTCGAGAAAGTCCTTTCGGGCTACGACGTCGTCTTGAACAGCCAGGACGCCAAGACACTTGAAAAATCACTGAATGTGCTGAAACCGGGTGGCAAGCTCATCTCCATCTCCGGCCCACCGGATCCGGAATTTGCCAGGGAAAAGGGACTGAACGTGGTGCTGAGGCTGGTGCTTCGCCTGCTGAGCCGCGGTATTCGAGCGAAAGCCAAGCGCCGTGGCGTGACGTTCTCGTTCCTTTTCATGTGGGCGCAGGGCGAGCAGCTGAGCAAGATCGCATCGC
>NZ_RZRA01000840.1:0-2488 GCF_003998945.1 Mesorhizobium sp. M7A.F.Ca.CA.003.01.2.1
CGACGACCAGCACCAGCGTCTGCACCGTCTGCTTCCAAAGGTTCTGGTTGATGATGAAGATCAGGCCGAGAAAGACGCCGATGGCAAGCGGTCGCGAGCGTTGCAGCAGCCAGGCGACAACGGCGATGACCAGCGCCAGCAGCACCGGCGGCACCATCAAGAGGATGCCGACCAGCCCGTCGAGCAGGAAATTGAGGCCATTCGAAAAGGCCCTGAACACAGTGTCGAAATTGTCGGTGAGGAAACCGAAGAAGGCCTTTCCCCAGGCGCCGATCGGAATCTTGTGATCGACCATGAATTTCGAAATCGGATCCATATCGCCCCTCTCGTGCAGGAGACCGCCCTGCCCCTCGGCCTCGGCCGTCGTCATCTTGTCACAGGATATGAAAAAGGGCAGCCTTTTCTAAGATGGCTGCCCTTCCTGGTTCGGCTTTGCCGAATTCAGTCGGCTCAGCTTCCGAGCGCGGTCTTGATGGCGGCGGCAGCGTCACCGCCGTCGAAGGTGGTCACGCCGGCTATCCACGGGGCAACGGCATCCGGGTGCTTCTTCAGCCAGTCGGTTGCAACCGTATTGGCGTCGCCGCCCTTGAGGATCGCGTCCATCATCTCGCCTTCCATGTCCAGGTTGAACTTCAGGTTGGCGATGAACTTGCCGGCGTTCGGGCATTCGGTGGTGTAGCCCTTGCGCACATTGGTGTAGACGGTGGCGGCGCCGAAGCCGCTGTCGCCCATGCCGTCGAGATAGGTGATCTTCATGGCGCCCATCACCGGATGCGGCGTCCAGCCGAGGAAGGCGATCCATTCATTGTTCTTCATCGACTGCTCGGCCTGCGTCAGCATGCCGGCTTCCGAGGATTCGACCAGCTCGAAGCCTTCGAGATTGTCCTTCGGGTTCTTGATCATGTCGAGGATGATGCGGTTGCCGTCATTGCCGGCCTCGATGCCATAGATCTTGCCGTTGAACTTGTCCTTGAACTTGCCGATATCGGTCAGCGATTTGACGCCGGCGTCGGCGACATAGGTCGGCACGACGATGCCGTAGCCGGCGCCGGTCAGGTTGGTGCTGATCGTCTCGACCGAACCGTCGGCTGTATAGTCCTTGATGTCGTTGGTCATCGACGGCATCCAGTTGCCGAGGAACACGTCGAGATCCTTGTTCTTCAGCGACGCCATGGTCACCGGCACCGACAGCTGGATCGTTTGCGGCTCATAGCCGAGCGCGGTCAGCAGCACGGAGGCGACGCCGGTCGTCGCCTGGATGTCGGTCCAGCCGACGTCGGAAAGGCGCACCGCCTTGCAGCTTGCCGGATCACCGGCGTAGGCAGCGCTGGTTGACAAAAAAGCCGCCAGGCCGAGGCCGGCGACGAAAGAGTTCATACGCGACATAGACAGTCTCCCATTGTGATTCTTTGGCGAAGCGTAGCTACGGTTTCTATGCCCGCCTTGTTTCGTCAGCCAAACACCATTCTGGTGTGGTTTCAAGCATTAAGACAATCACGATCAACGGCGCGGGCTGGCCAATCAGCGACACATCAGGCGCTTTTGTCTGGCCAGCCGGCTTTTTCAGGGGAATGCCGCTCTGGCCCCTCCCCGTGTCAGGCCAAGTCGGCTTAAAAGAGCGGCATGGCCAAGCTTTACTTCCACTACGCGACGATGAACGCCGGCAAGACGACGATGCTCTTGCAGGCCTCTTACAATTACCGCGAGCGCGGCATGGGCACGATGCTGTTCGTCGCCGGCCACTACCGCAAGGGCGATACAGGCCTGATCTCGTCGCGCATAGGCCTGGAGACGGAAGCCGAGATGTTTCGCGACGGCGACGATCTGTTCGCCCGCGTCGCCGCTCATCACGCGCATACGTCGGTGCATTGCGTCTTCGTCGACGAGGCGCAGTTCCTCGAGGAAGAGCAGGTCTGGCAGCTCGCCCGCATCGCCGACCGGCTGAACATCCCGGTCATGTGCTACGGCCTGCGCACCGATTTCCAGGGCAAGCTGTTTTCCGGCTCGCGCGCGCTGCTGGCCATCGCCGACGATTTGCGCGAAGTGCGCACCATCTGCCGATGCGGCCGCAAGGCGACGATGGTCGTGCGCCTCGGCCCCGATGGCAAGGTGGCGCGCCAGGGCGAGCAGGTGGCGATCGGCAAGGACGTCTATGTCTCGCTCTGCCGCCGCCACTGGGAGGAAGAGATGGGCCGCGCCGCGCCAGACGACTTCATCGGCTTTATCAAGGGCTGACGGTCGGCGGCCTTGACCCCGGCCCGATGCAGCGTTTCTTAAGGCCTCGGTACTATAACGCAGCCAGCCAGAGCTCCCCGGGGTCAGCCATGCTTCGAGACGCTTCGTTCGCCAGTATCCTTCTCCTTGCCAGCTCGCTCGTAGCCCATGCCGGCGGTGATCCTGCCCTGGGCAAGAAGGTCTTCAACCGATGCATGGCCTGCCATGACGCAGCCACCGACCGCGACAAGGTCGGTCCGCATCTGTTGGGCGT
>NZ_RZRA01000841.1:0-2470 GCF_003998945.1 Mesorhizobium sp. M7A.F.Ca.CA.003.01.2.1
GCCTTGTGGACTGGTACATGCGGGTGAACAGGGCGGGTTAGAGAACCCGGATGGTTCCATGCCGATCTTCATCGACCGCCGCCTGAACCCTAAAGACAAAAGCCTCGGCAATCGCCAGCGCTTCCTGCGACGCGCGCGCGAGGAATTGAAACGCAGCATACGCGATCAGATCCGCACCGGCAGGATCGCCGACGCGGATTCCGAGCATGCCGTGCGCATGCCCGAAAGAGGCACAAGCGAGCCGAGCTTCAACAACGCCCGCGACAGCGGCAGGCGCCAGCACATCTTGCCGGGCAACAGGCATTTCTCCGCTGGAGACCTGATCCCCAAACCCGGCGGGGGCGGCGGGGGAGCATCGTCGCCGGGAAACAAGGCATCTGAAGACGACTTTCGTTTCGTGCTGTCGCGCGAGGAAGTGCTCGATCTTTTCTTCGAGGATCTCGAGCTCCCGGACATGGTCAAGCTCAACCTCAAGGAGATCCTTGCCTTCAAGCCGCGCAGAGCCGGCTTCGCCGCCACAGGTTCGCCGACCAACATCAATGTTGGCCGCACAATGCGCAACAGCCACGGCCGCCGCATTGCGCTGAGGCGCCCCAAGCAGGTCGAACTGGATGCGATCCTCGAGGAAATCGCCTCGCTCGAGTCGACGCCATCCAGCGCCGAAGCGCGCCAGCGTATTGCGGCATTGCGCGAAGAGCTCGACCGGCTGGAACGCCGCCGCCGCCGGATTGCCTATGTCGATCCGGTCGACATCCGCTTCAACCGCTTCGATTCCCGGCCGGTGCCGAACGCCAATGCCGTCATGTTCTGTCTTATGGACGTGTCCGGGTCCATGGGCGAGCGCGAGAAGGATCTGGCCAAGCGCTTCTTCGTCTTGCTGCACCTGTTCTTGAAACGGCGCTACGACCGCATCGAGATTGTTTTCATCCGCCACACGCACCTGGCTCAGGAGGTCGACGAGGAAACATTTTTCTACAACACCCAAAGCGGCGGCACCGTCGTTTCCACCGCGCTGGAGGAAATGCACCGTATTATCACCAGCCGCTACCCGGCCCATGACTGGAACATCTATGCCGCCCAGGCCTCGGACGGCGACAATTTCGCCGGCGATTCGGAGCGATGCATTTCGCTGCTCAACGGCGAGCTCATGCGGCTGTGCCAGTATTTTGCCTATGTCGAGATCATCGACGAGCGTGAAGCTCATATTTTCGGCTCGACAGAAAACGGGACATCGCTCTGGCGTGCCTACAACTCCATCGACCAGAAATGGCCGAACTTCCAGATGAGCCGCATCGCCACACCCGCCGATATCTATCCGGTTTTTCGCCAGCTCTTCGGCAGGCAACCGGCCGCCCTCAAGAGGGCATGAGGGTTCCCGATGGCCAGACAAGCGAGCAAATCCAGCCTGCTTTTTTCAGGGTCCGACTGGGATTTCAAAACATTGTCGCGGGCCTATGACGCTATCGAGGCACTCGCGGTCGAAGAGCTTCATCTGGACACCTATCCCGTTCAGATGGAGATCATCTCGTCGCAGCAGATGCTCGACGCCTATTCGTCCATCGGCATGCCATTGATGTACCGTCACTGGTCTTTCGGCAAACATTTCCTCCACCAGGATTTGCTCTATCGCAAGGGCGGGCGGGGGCTTGCCTATGAACTGGTCATCAATTCCAATCCCTGCATCGTCTATCTGATGGAGGAAAACACCATGGCCCTGCAGGCCCTGGTGACGGCCCACGCAGCGCTCGGGCACAATCATTTCTTCAAGAACAATCAGCTGTTCAAACAGTGGACGGATGCGGGTGCGATCCTCAGCTACCTGGACTTCGCCAAGGGCTACATAGTCCGCTGCGAGGAGCGGCACGGCCTCGCCGCCGTCGAAGCTGTTCTCGATTCCGCCCACGCGCTGATGGATCAGGGCGTGTTTCGCTATCACCGGCCGCCGAGGTTGTCGTCGGAACGGCAACGCGAAGGAATTCGCGAGCGTCTCGAATACGAGGAGCGCTCCTACAACGACTTGTGGCGTACGCTGCCGGCCTCGCAGCAAGCGGCCAACGACAAGGGCCAGGACCCAGAGTGGAAGAAATCGCTCAATCTGCCCGAGGAAAACCTGCTCTATTTCCTGGAAAAGAACAGCCCAGTCCTGGAGCCCTGGCAGCGCGAGATCATCAGGATCGTTCGTGTCATCGCGCAATATTTTTACCCGCAACGGCAGACACAGGTGATGAACGAAGGTTGTGCCACTTTCGTGCACTATACGCTGATGAACATGCTGTTCGACCGCGGCCAGATCAGCGAAGGCGCCATGCTCGAAATCCTGCGCAATCATTCCAACGTGGTCTTCCAGCCGGCCTTCGACGATCCGCGTTTTTCAGGCATCAACCCCTATGCTCTCGGCCTCGACATGATGCAGGACATTCAGCGCATCTCGACCGAACCCACGGCCGAGGACCGCGATTGGTTCCCCGAC
>NZ_RZRA01000842.1:0-2469 GCF_003998945.1 Mesorhizobium sp. M7A.F.Ca.CA.003.01.2.1
TAGCAACTCAGCCCCGATCGAGGTCAGCCGCGCCGGGCTGCGTCGATCGCCGCGACGTCGATCTTTGTCATCTCCATCATCGCATCAAAGGCGCGTTTGGCTTCCTCGCCGCCGGCCGCCATGGCCTCGGTCAGCGTGCGCGGCGTGATTTGCCAAGACACGCCCCATTTGTCCTTGCACCAGCCGCACACGCTCTCCTGGCCGCCATTGCCGACGATGGCATTCCAGTAGCGGTCGGTTTCCTGCTGATCGTCGGTGGCGATCTGGAACGAGAAGGCCTCGTTCTGCTTGAATGTGGAGCCGCCGTTCAATCCGATGCAGGGAATGCCGGCGACGGTAAATTCGACCGTCAACACGTCGCCTTTCTTGCCGGACGGAAAATCGCTCGGCGCACGGTGAACGGCGCCCACGCTGGTGTCGGGAAAGGTCTCTGCGTAGAAGCGCGCCGCAGCCTCGGCGTCCTTGTCGAACCAAAGGCAAATCGTGTTCTTCGGTATCTTTGGCATTGCATGTTCCTTTCGGCGTTGGAGTTGGCGGAGGTCAACCCAGGAGATTGCGTGCCGTGCGCATGAAGATCCTCGACCCGATCGGGATCAGGTCGTCGGGAAAGTCATAGTCGGGATTGTGCAAGGCGGGGTGCCGCTCGCCCGCACCGAGGAAGAACATCGCCGACTTGGCACTATGGCCGAACAGGCCGAAATCTTCCGAGGCGCGCATCGGCAGGGCCTCTTCGCCGTGCGATACGCCCTCTTCATCGAGCGCGCGCCGCAGATGCTCCACCGCGTCCGGCGCGTTGACGCTGGCGACGAAGATCTCGTGATAGTCCCAGCGGGCGGTAAGGCGATGCTCGCCGGCGATCCTGGCGACCAGTGCTTCGGCAGCAGCACAAAGGTTCGCCATGCGCTCGTCACGCCGGGTGCGCAGCGTTGCCCAGACCTGCGCATGAGCCGGCGCGATGCCGAACACGGCCTCGCCCATCGCGGCATGGGTGACGGTCAGCATGGAGGAGTCGTCGTCGGCGAAGGTTCCGCGCCCGAGCGCCGGCAGCGCCGGCATCAGCTCACTGATCGCCAGCATCGGCGAGGTGCCGGTCTCCGGCATGGATGAATGGGCGGTCTTGCCCTCCAGCACGATGCGCATGCCGCGTGACGCACAGTTGACCACGCCGGGCTTGAGCCGCACCTCGCCGAACGGCACGCCAGGCAGGTTGTGCAGCGAGAAAGCGAAATCCGGCGCGATCTCGCCGAAGCGGGGATCGGCAACGACGCCGGCTGCGCCATTGCCGGTTTCCTCCGCCGGCTGGAACATCAGCACGACGCGGCCGCTTGCAGGCCGCTCGCGCCCCAACTGCCGGCCGAGGGATGCCAGGATGGCGGTGTGTCCGTCATGGCCGCACATATGCGACTTGCCCGGCACGCGCGACGCATGCGGCACGCCTGAAAGTTCTTCGATAGGCAAGGCATCGAGTTCCGAACGGAACAGCACCGTCGGCCCTGCTTTGCCGCTGTCATATGTGACCGCGACGCCGTGCCCGCCGAGCTGTGTCAGCACCTTGTCCGGCCCCGTATCGGCGAGGAAGGCGACGACCTCCTTTGCCGTCTTCTCCTCTTCATTCGAGATTTCCGGATACTGGTGCAGCTGGCGCCGCCACGCCGTCAACTCGACGATGTCTCGGTTGGTCAGAGTCATGCTTTTCAACCTCCGCTGCATTCTTCATCGACACGTCCAGGCACAGGGGTGCCGCAATGATGAATTGCTAGCGACAAAGGGCAGTTCCCGCCACAGTCCAAGTTTCAGGCTTCGGCAGGCCAGAAACGGCCGTTCTCCCGGCCATCCGCAGCCTATTGATTGATCTCGGGCTCGACGAGCTTTGCCAGATTTCTGAGCGATTCCTGCCAGCCGAGATAGCAGGCCTCGACCGGAATGACGTCCGGAATGCCGGCCTGGGTAATGTCGATTTCAGTGCCGACCGACACTTTTTTCAAGACCACGGTCACCCGTATCTCGCCGGGCAGGTTGGGATCGTCGAACCTGTCGGTGTAGAGCAGGCGCTCGCCCGGAACGAGTTCAAGGTATTCGCCGCCGAAGGCGTGGCTGTCGCCGGTGGTGAAATTGCGGAACGACATCTTGAACGTGCCTCCGACCTTTGCCTCGAAATTATGGACCGTGCAGGTGAAGCCGTTTGGCGGAAGCCACTTGGCCAGCGCGTCCGCTTCAACGAAGGCGCGATAGACCTTTTCAGGGCTGGTCGTCAGAACGCGGTGCAAACGTACGGTGCCGGGCATTGCTGGATCCTTTCATGAATGCCTGTTCGATACCCCAAGGACGGACGAAGCCTAGCCAGTCCGACATTGGTTTGCGAATTTTTTGACGGGAGGCGGCCTGCCTACGCCGCGGACATGCGTTCGACCCCGAGCTATCAACACGAAGCTCGGGCGAGACGGCGGATGAACTGCACCGGCTTCGGAG
>NZ_RZRA01000843.1:0-2468 GCF_003998945.1 Mesorhizobium sp. M7A.F.Ca.CA.003.01.2.1
CCTATGAACAGGTGGTCGATGGCGGAACCGGTGTGCTCTATCGCACCAAGAACGGCTACGCCGTGGTCAAGACCGATCTCGGCCGCGCCGCCTCGGCAACCGCCGACGCCGCGAAGCGCTCTGTGAACTGGCTGGCCGGACTGGTGCCGAAGGGGCTGTAGGCCCGCTGGCGTCTCGGTTCGACGACCGCGTGATCAGGCAGGCACATAGGTCAACCTGATCACGTCGTCGCCAATCAAATCGCTGGCCACAAAGCGAAGCGGCGGCCGGGGGCCGGCGAAGAATGGCTTGCCATGACCAAGCACGAACGGATGGAGGTAGAGTTGGTACGCATCTACAAGACCAAGGTCGGTCAGGCTTCGTGCCAGGCCTGGTCCAGAAACTGAAATCTCCCCGACGAGCTTAGCCTTAAGCCCGCGTATCACCGCCTCGACGTCATCCGCGACAAGTGTTGCGTTAGGGCCGGCCGACTTCAGAGAGCGCGACACAACCCACTTCGGTTGGCTCCGCCACGCCGCCGCGAATTCATGCGCCTCCGCGCTCCACTCAGGACTGTCTTCGTCCCAATAGCGCATGACCTCGTACATGCCGCGACCGTACACACTGCCGCTCAAATTGCGCACTTGCTCTATCCAGTGACGAAAGATCGTCGGGCCCGACGGCATTTTCTGGTGGTCGACATAGCCGTCGAGTGACTGGTTCATTCTGAAAATGAGCTTCGCCATGCTGCAGGATCTCCAACCCGGGGTCTTCAGAATAACTTGAGCCGCCGTTACGCAAAACCCCAGCCGAAATCCAAACTGAGACACGATCCTAGTCCGGCCTGAACCTGACTTTCAGGCTCTGCCAGAACTTGTCGACAAGCGGCTTTTCGGTCGCTGCATCCTCGCCGGCAATGCGGGTGATGAACAGCAGCCCCCGATCGGCCAGGCCGAAGCCGACGATCTCGAAATCGGCGGTGTCGGTGCGTGTCTTCACCTCGGCCCGGATCCCGGTCAATTCCTTGCCGTCGGCGAGTTTGCGCGTGGTCGGCCCCTGCGTCAGCTTGGCGCCGGCCTGCACCGATTGCCTGGTCATCTCCTGCAGCATCAATTGGTTGAGCGACACCGGATTCATGGCGCCATACTCCTGCACGACGACGATCGTGCCCAGCGCCGAGGCCATCAGATACTGCGTGATGTCATCGCCGAGATCGGTCTTGGTCACCGAAATGCCGCTGGGGTGGACGAAGGAAAAATCGCTGCCGGAAAAGGTAGCGAAGTCGTTGCGCGCGAGCGTCACCTTGCTCTGCTTGCCGCCGGGCAGCGTCACATCGGCGCTCTCGCCGGGATCGATATCGACCGTCACGCCGTCGATGGTCAGCTTGAAGGCCTTGAGATCCTCGCCTCCGGCCGGTCCGGCGCACAGCGCGATGAGGGTGAGTGCCGCCGCCGATACCATCCGCATGGCTGTTCTCCTGCTTCTTACGACACCCCGCTCAGCGCCTTGATGGCACGGTAGAAGGTCGAGGAAAACAGTTCCGTTGGGTCATACTGCCGCTTCGCCGCCAGGAAGGCCGGCAGTTCGGGATAGGAGGCCAGCAATTCCCTGGCCGTATAATGCAGCTGGTAAGGCAGGAAGAAGCGCCCGCCATGCTTGATCGTCACGTCGATCAGCGCCCGCGTCAGCGCCCGCATCCTGGCATTGCCGTCGGCATCGGTCGGCTGGTTGACGTAGAGCACCAGCGAATAGGCCGGCTCCGGCGCGTAGGTCAGCGCCACATCCTCCCTGTGGACGATGCGCACCGAAGCATTGAGCACCGGCAGCGTCTGCTTGCGCAGGATCTCGCGCGCTTCCGCGATGAATTCGACATAGGCGGCACGCGGAATAAAATATTCGTGCAGGATGTCGGTCTCTTCCATCTGATCGTTGAACAGATAGGGCACCGAATCGTGCATCGGGTTGTTGCGGGTGACGAGACAGGCCTCGCCCTCGGCCATGGCCGAGGTGCGCGCCACCGTGCAGCTTTCGAATTTCGGCTCCAGTGTCTTTTCGGTGAACCACTTCAATTCCTGGAACAGGCTGCCCCATTTCGCCAGGTTGATGATCACCCGCTTCAACCCGACCGATCCCGGTTCGCCGATCTCGGGCTGATCGGCCGGCGGCCGCTCGGCCACCTTGTCGTAACGGTAGACGATCATGTCCTCGAGGAAATTGCCGGGCGCCGTCGACAGATGGCCGTAGAACAGGCCGATATCCTTGTTCGGCTCCAGCACCTTGGCGAAGAATTCCGGAAAATCGTCCGATTTGATGATTTCGCGCGAGGTGCGGTAGACGGCGTTGTCGACGATGTCGAGCGTCGCCTCCAGCACCACGCCGAACAGGCCGTAACCGCCGACGACGTGGCGGAACAGATCGGTGTTCTCGGTCGGCGAGCAGGTCGTCACCGAACCGTCGGCCAGCATCACCCGCATCGAGCGGATCGAGCC
>NZ_RZRA01000844.1:0-2459 GCF_003998945.1 Mesorhizobium sp. M7A.F.Ca.CA.003.01.2.1
AGGCACGACATCTATTTCCTGTGCTTCCCGTTCGACCTTGACCTGATGGTCGGGTTCGTCGGCGGCGATTTCGCCTGGGAAATGTCGGCGGCCGGCGAGGCGGCCGGCATCGACTTCGTCGTCGACCGGCTGTGCGGCATCTTCGGTGGCGATACGCGCAAGCATGTCGGACGCGCCATGATGACCAATTGGGGCGGCGAGCGCTTCGTGCGCGGCGCCTACGTCGCCGCCCGCCCTGGCCGTTCACTGGCGCGCGCCGCGCTCATGCAGCCGGTGGCCGACAAGATCTTCTTCGCCGGCGAGCACTTGGCCGGCCCGCTGATGCAGACCTGCGGCGGCGCACGGCTGTCGGGCGAAGCGGTGGCAAGACAGGTTGTCGCCCAGCTTGCGGCCAAATAGCTTCAGGAAAATGTGGAACGCCGCGCGGCTGTTCGCGTTGGGCACGGGCCGCCGTGAACATCTATGTCACCTCCGGTGAATTGAGACCGACATGAAACTCTTCGACTGCCCCCATTGCGGCCATCGCATCTATTTCGAGAACGCCCAGTGCCTGAACTGCGGGAACCCCGTGCTCTACGATCCCGAGCACGCCTGTTTCGCGCTGGCGAGCGCCGACGGCATCTTCCAGTGCACCAACGCCGATGAATGCGCCTGCAACTGGATGGCCGAGCCCGGACACGCCTTTTGCCGCGCCTGTGCGCTCAACCAGTTGATCCCGGATCTCTCCGTCGACGGCAACCGCCGCCGCTGGATCCGTGTCGAAGCGGCGAAGAAGCGCGCCATCTATTCGCTGCTGGCCTTCGGGCTGCCGGTGGCGCCCAAGCAGAACCCCGCCGACGAGATCGGGCTGGCCTTCGACTTCCTCGCCGATCCGATCGGCGGCGGCCCCGGCGGCGAGCGGATCCTGACCGGCCACGACAATGGCCTGATCACGCTCAACGTCGCCGAGGCGGATTCGGCCGAGCGCGAAAAGCGCCGCGTCGAGATGGGCGAGAACTACCGCACCTTGCTCGGTCATTTCCGTCATGAGCTTGGGCACTATTATTGGGACCGCCTGATCCGCGACGATCCGCACCGGCTCGAAGCTTTCCGCGCACTGTTCGGCGATGACCGCGCCGATTACGAACAGGCGCTGAAGGCCTATTATGCCAATGGTGCGCCGCCCGACTGGCAGCAAGGCCACATCTCGGCCTATGCGACCTCGCATCCATGGGAGGACTGGGCCGAGACCTGGGCTCACCACCTGCACATCACCGACACGCTGGAAATGGTGCACGCACTGAACTTTCCGCTCGGCCGGCTGGAGACGGTGGAGGCCAACGACTTGCCGCGCGGCGACACAGGCGGCGAATTGCAGGCCGCACCCTCGGAGCCGCCGACCGCGCCCGAGTCTTTCGAAAAGATCCTGGCCCGCTGGCTGGTGCTGTCGGAAGCCTCCAATTCGATCAACCGCTGCATGGGCCTGCCGGACCTCTATCCCTTTGTCATTTCGGACGTCACGGCGCGGAAATTGGACTTCGTTCACGAACTTCTGACCGATTTGCCTGGAGAACAGGGAACAAATCGTGAGTTGGCACAGGCGCTTTAGCGGGAACGCATGAGCTGCTGCCCCGTTTTCGCTGGCGAGGGACCATGAAAACGGAGAGAAACCATGAAATCCCTGTTGTTTCCGGCGGTCGCCGGAATGCTGACCGTGATGTCGGGCGCCGCGTTTGCCGACACCGCCGTCTCAGCCGTCACCGATCTTAACGTTCGCGCCGGACCCGGCCCGCAATACCCTGTCATCGGCGTGCTCGCCGCCGGTCAGTCGGCAACGCTCAATGGCTGCATCGAAAACAGCAAATGGTGCACCATAGCCGAGGCCGGCGGCCAGGGCTGGGTCTATTCCGACTATGTGACGGCCGATATAGGCGGCAGCCGGGTGGTGCTGACGCAACGGCGCGCCAGCGTTGCTGTCGTCTCGCCGCCGGAGGACATCGGCAACTACTCGACCGATTATACCGGCGCGATCATCGCCAGCGATCCGGTCGTCGATGACTTCCCGCCGCCCCCGGCTGAAGTCCGCACCTATGTCGACACGCACCGCCTCGATCCCATCTATCTCGATGGCGAAGTGGTCACCGGCGCGACCCTGCCCGACACCGTCGAGCTGCGCGAGATTCCAGACTACAATTACCGCTATGTCTATGTGAACGGCCAGCGGGCGCTGATCGATCCGCAGACCCGGCGCATCATGTACGTCGTGCGCTGACGACAATTGACATAAGCGGCCGCTGCCACAGCAGCGGCCGCCGGCAGGCGGCACCGCAGCGTCGCCTCTTGTGCGCCGACGCTGCTCTGAGCATTGTCCTTTGCGGAAGACTTCCGATTTTTCCGGCGGTCGGTTAGTCAATAGGCGATGACTTTGGCAAAGGAGCCCGCGTGACCATCGATCCGGCCGCCTTCGAGCGCTACAGGCA
>NZ_RZRA01000845.1:0-2458 GCF_003998945.1 Mesorhizobium sp. M7A.F.Ca.CA.003.01.2.1
CGCACAAAGAGTATGACAAGATTGATCCGGAGAAGGTGTGATGGAAAACATTCGACCCATTAAGACCGAAGCCGATTACGATTGGGCGATCGCCGAAATCACTAAATATTTCGAAAATGAGCCGGAGGTCGGCTCTCTCGATGGTGACCGGTTCGACGTTCTCGCAACCCTGATCGAGGCTTATGAGGATAAGCACTACCCGATTGAAGCACCGGATCCCGTTGAAGCCATTCATTCGCACATGGAACTGTTCAACCTGTCGCGGAAGGCGCTGGCCGAGGTGATCGGATCATCACCCCGGGCGACCGAGGTGTTGAACAAAAAGCGCGCACTCACCCTGGATATGGTCTTCAAACTGAACAAGGAATGGAAAATTCCCGCCGAAGTCCTCGTGCAACCCTATCACCTTGCAAATGACAGGGGCCGCAGGCGCGCCTAACATGCACCGATTCTCCTAAGCCGCGCGTTTGGGCTCCACCGCGAACGGGCTGAGGCCGAGCCAGGTCTGCATCTTCCTGCCGATGGCCTGGTCGCCGGTCAGGGCAACCCTGGCGCCGGCCTTCTCGACGGTCAGCACTCCCATCCAGATCGCCGTCATCGTGTGCAGGTCGGTCGAGACGTAGAGATCGACATCGAAGCCCGGATCGTACCAGCACAGATCGACCTCACCGTGCTTCTCGACGATCAGCCACCACGACCGTTTGGACGCCGGGAGATCCTGATACAGGAATTGTATCACCGTGCGCCCTTCAGGCAGCGGCGAGGGGTTTAGATTGCGCCGCATGTCCCACATCAGCAACGACGGATCGAGGTTCTTCAGCGACAGCCGGGATTCGACCCATTTCTGCCCCCAGAAGCCCATTGCCTCGACGACAGGACGCAAATCCCGGCCGGCTTCCGTCAGCCGATATTCGAAGATGCCTTTTTCGCCCGGCACTTCCTTGCGCTCGACGATCCCGGCGATCTCAAGTTCCTTCAGCCGTTGCGACAGAAGGGTCGGCGACATTTTGGGGACGCCGCGGCGAAGATCATTGAAGCGGGTCGAGCCGGCCACCAGTTCACGCATCAGCACCATGGTCCAGCGGGTGCACAGCACCTCAGCGGCCATCGATAGCGGACAGAATTGTTTGTATCCGTGCTGGCTCATGATTGGTGCCTCTCCCTCAAACCTGACCGAATATTAGGCCTTCATGAATGAAGCGGCCAGTACGGAAACTGTACTGCCCCGGTACAGATCGCGGACTGGTTGGCGAGGGTCCTGCCATGCGAGCCTTTTGGCCGGTTGCACGGGATACGCCTGTGCACCGCAACCAGGAGACCACCATGACCGCCTACGTTATCGCAGACATCAAGATAAACGACCCGCAGTGGGTGCCGGCTTACGCCGCCTCGGTGCACGATCTCGTCCACAAGCATGGCGGCAGATATCTGTCGCGCAGCGGCAATGTGAAAACGCTTGAAGGCAAGCCGCTCGATACCACGCTGATCGCGCTGATGGCGTTCCCGTCGGAAGCGGCGGCGCGCGCCTTCACCACCGATCCTGCCTACGCGCCCTTCGTCTCGGCCCGTCAGGACGGCAGCGACAGCCGTTTCCAGATGATCGACAACACCGATCTGGCCGGAACGATCCCGTATCTGCCGAAGGGATGATCCTTTTCGGTAGCCGTTACATCAATTTCGGGATCTCCAAGCAACAACAGCCACAGCGCTTGCCTGCCGGGCCTCCGTATTTTCGGCGGCCGGCCAGCTGTGCTTTTTCAAGAAGAATGGAATGAAGATGATATCAAACTTTCGCAGCGGACTTCTTATGGCGGGGACCATGCTGGCAATCTGCACCACCCTCGCGCAGGCGCATCAGGAGCCGGCTGAAGCTGCCTCCGGCCCGCTGGCCGACAAGGTGCGGGCTGTCAACAGCCGGTTTGTCGACGTCAAGGCAGCGGTATCAGAGGGCTATGCGCCTATTCCTTGTGCCAGCGGCATCACCGGCGGCGCCATGGGCATCCACTATGTCAACGGCCAGTATCTGAAGGACGACAAGATCGACATCGCCCGTCCCGAAGCTGTGATGTACGAGCCGATGGCCGATGGCACGCTGAAGCTGGTGGCGGTCGAGTACATCACTTCGAAAGGACCGGCATCGTTGGACGGCCAGCTGTTCAATTTCAACAGCGCCCCCAACCGCTATGGCCTGGGTGAATTCTACGAGCTGCATGTCTGGGCCTGGAAAGGGAACCCGACAGGCACGTTCGCCGACATGAATCCGAAAGTGTCATGCGAGCACGCAATGGCGCCGAGCCAATAAGCAATGAGGCCAGGCGGCATTGACGCCGCCTGGCCCGAACGATCGTTTTGCCTGATCGCCTCAGGCGGTCTTGATCAGACCGAGCTGGGTGAGGGCGGTGACGCCGTCATCGAGGCCGATTTCCTCGACGATCCTGCCGTCAACCACCTTCAGCAC
>NZ_RZRA01000846.1:0-2458 GCF_003998945.1 Mesorhizobium sp. M7A.F.Ca.CA.003.01.2.1
ACGCAACATCATCGTCTGGATGGATCATCGCGCGGTCGAGCAGACGCGCCGCATCAATCGCAGTGGCGAGGCGGTGTTGAACTACGTCGGCGGCGTCATCTCGCCGGAGATGGAAACGCCGAAACTCCTGTGGCTGGCCGAAAACCTGCCCGCCACTTTCGACGCCGCCTGGCAGTTCATGGACCTCGCCGATTTCCTCACCTGGCGGGCGACCGGCAGCCTTGCCCGTTCGGTCTGCACGGTGACCTGCAAATGGACCTATCTGGCGCATGAGAGCCGCTGGGACGAGACGTATTTCCGCAAGATCGGCCTCGGCGCGCTGGCCGACGAGGCATTCGCGCGCATCGGCACCGAGATCGTGCCGGCCGGTGCCGCACTCGGCGGCGGATTGACCGCGCAGGCAGCAGCAGACCTTGGTCTCAACCCCGGCACCGCGGTGGCGGCCGGACTGATCGACGCGCATGCCGGGGGCGTCGGCACGGTCGGCGCGCGCGGCGATTTCGGCAGCGTGCTGTCGCGCATGGCCTATGTTTTCGGCACCTCGGCCTGCACCATGTCGTCGACCGCCGAGCCGGCCTTCGTCGACGGTGTCTGGGGTCCGTATTTCTCGGCCATGGTGCCGGGCCTGTGGCTGAACGAGGGCGGCCAGTCGGCAGCTGGTGCTGCGATTGATCATCTGGTGCGCATGCATCCTGCAGCCGGCGAAGCGACCGCCAAAGCGCAAGCCGAGGGGCTCAGTCTCAGCGCCTGGCTGTCGCTGCAGGCGCAAAGCCGCAATGGAGCCGCGGCCACGCCGGCCCTGGTCGGCGGCATCCATGTCGTGCCGGAGTTCCTCGGCAACCGCGCGCCCTTCGCCGACCCGGACGCGCGCGCGCTGATCGCCGGGCTCGATCTCGACACCAGCCTCGACAGCCTGGTCGGGCTCTATGTCGCCGGGGTCTGCGGGCTGGGCTACGGCGCGCGCCAGATCGTGCAGGCCGAACATCAGAAAGGCATTGCCGTCGACACCATCGTGGTCAGTGGCGGCGCCGGCCAAAGCCCGCTGGTGCGCCAACTGCTGGCCGACACCACAGGCATGGTGGTGGTGGCCTCGACCTCGCCGGAACCGGTGCTGCTCGGCTCGGCGATGCTGGGCGCGGTCGCCGCCGGTGCCTACAAGGATGTGGCGGCGGCGATGGCCGGCATGTCGGAACTCGGCGAGGTCTATCATCCCGACGCTACGCTGGCCGGCTGGCATGCCAAACGCTTCGCGGCGTTCGAATTGCTGCAGCAGGCGGGCAAGGCCATCCGAGGCTGAAGCGCGCGGCTTCTGTCCGGCTTTGTCAGGAGCGTAGCGAACACCGCTTGGCGGTTTAGCCGGAAGCTGGCAGCTTTGTTCTGTCGTGGACCCTCCAGCAGCACGCGACGAGGGCAGGGCGACAGGACCAGGAGGCCCTAATGGTGGACGAAGCTAAACCGCCGCTACCATTCGCATCGGATGAGGTGCCGTGGACGGAATGGTCCGATGTGCCACGCTTCGGCCTGCGCTACCGGCATTTGTCGCTGGCTGCCCTTGGCGAAAAACACCGTGTCGGCGTGGCAATCGAGGAGCTTCCGGCTGGCAAGCAGTCCTCGCCGGCGCATTACCATATTTTCGAGGAAGAGCATGTCTTCATCCTCGAAGGGGCGCTTACCGCGTATGTCGGCGACGCGGCCTATGCCATGAAGTCCGGCGACTACATCTGCTTTCCCGCCGGTGCCGCGGCGGGGCATTGCCTGATCAATACCAGCGACGCACTGTGCCGCTATGTCATCGTCGGCGAGCGCAACCCGAATGAAGTGGTCGTCTACACCGCCTCCAACAAGGTGCTGGTACGCGCCCTGGGCCGCCGCGCGATCTTCGATCTCGCAGCCATCCGAACTTACTGGGACGGCGAGAACACCGGCCTTACCGCCGGCGATCCGCTGCCGTCGGATGTGACGGCCGGTGTCACCAAACCCCCGGCCGCGCCGATCCCGCCGATCGCCAGCGATGCTGTCGAATGGAAGGTCGAAGGCGAAGGCCCGCGGTTCGGCGGCCGGTCCAGGCACCTGACTTATGCCGCGCTGGGACGCTCCGACTATCATGTCGGCATGCTGATCGAAGCGCCGGCGCCCGGCATGCGCCTGGCGCCCCGGCACTATCACATGCTGGAAGAGGAGCATGCGCTGATCCTGGAAGGGGAGGTGACGCTGCTGCTTGGCGAGGAGCGCCACGAAATGAAAGCCGGCGACTATGTCTGCTTTCCGGCCGGCCTGGCGGTCGGGCATTCCTTCCTCAACAGCGGCACGGGGCCGTGCCGCTACCTGATGATCGGCGAGAAAAATCCCAACGAGGTCTGCGTCTATCCAGATTCCAACAAGATGGCGGTCGACGCCTTGCGCCGGCGCGACGGCATTTTCGACATGGGAGCGGTGAGGCGGCACTGGGACGGCGCAG
>NZ_RZRA01000847.1:0-2457 GCF_003998945.1 Mesorhizobium sp. M7A.F.Ca.CA.003.01.2.1
GCGTCCATCAGCCGGCCCTTCATCGCCTGGTAGTCGCGCGCCCGCGCTTCCCCGAACATTTTGCCCTGCACGATGACCTGCGCGCCGACATCGGTCTGCGGCTTCAGCAGCACCGGGTTCATGTGGACCGATGGCGCGACACCGCAAGCGATCGCCTGCAGCCATTGCGCGCGGCCGATCTCACCGCCGCCGGCATTGTTGTCACCTGGAATTTCGGCGACGGCGGCATTGTTCGACATGTTCTGCGGCTTGAACGGCCGCACCTTCAGCCCACGCTTTTTTGCCGCGCGGCAGAGGCCGGCGACCAGCACGGTCTTGCCCACGTCGGAACCCGTGCCTTGCAGCATGATCGCTTTGGCCATCAGTCCCTGCCCTGCGCCACGGTTCCGGTGATATCGGATTTCTGCGCCAACGGCCCGCCGCGCCAGATGTACAGCGCCAGCAACGGGTCTTTGCCCGTGCGCATGGCGTGATTGACGTTGGAAGCGTGATGAACGACCTCGCCGGCCGTACGCATGCAAAAGCCGCTCTCGCCCATGCGCCATTCGGTGCCGCCGGTCAGCGGAATGTAGATTTCCTCGGCGACGTGATGGTGGTCGGGATAGACGATATCTGGTCCAAGAATCAGCAGGCCGGCGGCGGCCGCGTCATTGGCAAAGTGGCCACGTGTGCCGAACACTTCCAGCCAGCCGTAATTCTCGATGAACTCTTTCCCGAAGTCCGCCTCGCCATAAGTCTGCCCCCAGCGGAAATCATTCCGACGTTCGGCAAGCAGTTGCACCAGCGGCTTGGCATCCGGAGGCGCCAGTTCGGCGGCGCGATCGAGATGGCGCAGGCAGGCAAGCGGACGCGGCTCCAGCGTGCGAGCCGGCATGTCCCAGCCGATCCGGGCCACGGCATCGCGCATCAGGACGTGATCCACGGTCGCAAGGTATGCGTGGAACCGGCCCAGCAGTTCATCGAATTTTGTCGTCATATCTTGCTCCGGACATGCATTGATGCACAGCCGCTCCGCAGGGGATCGGGTTGCGCGGCGGCATCATTGGTCTAGATTGGTGCGCGCGCAAAGCCAAAAACAACAGGCCAGCGAGCTAGCTGGCCAGCACACAGGGAGCACGCCATGGACGCCGCGGTCGATGCGAGCACCAGCCAATTCGAACTCAACGAGGAGCAGCGCGCCATCCAGGAGATGGCGCAGGCCTTCGCCGCCGACCGTGTCGCACCGAATGCGCTCGATTGGGACCGCAACAAGCATTTCCCGGCCGACGTGATCCGCGAGACCGGTCCGCTCGGGCTCGGCGGCATCTATATCAGGGACGATGTCGGTGGCTCGGCACTTGGCCGGCTCGACGCCGTGCTGATCTTTGAGGCGCTGTCGCACGCCGATCCGGCCTTTTCGTCCTTCATCTCGATCCACAACATGGTGGCCTCGATGATCGACCGTTTCGGCAATGACGAACAGCGCCAGCGCTTCCTGCCCAAGCTCACTTCGATGGAATGGCTGGCCAGCTACTGCCTGACCGAGCCAGGCTCCGGCTCCGATGCCGCGGCGCTCAAGACCCGTGCGGTGAAGAGCGGCGGCGACTATGTGCTCAACGGCACCAAACAGTTCATCTCCGGCGCCGGCGACAGCGATGTCTATGCCGTCATGGTGCGCACCGGCGCGGACGGGCCGAAAGGCATTTCCACCATCGTCGTGCCCAGAGATGCGCCGGGCCTCTCCTTTGGGGCAAACGAGCACAAGATGGGCTGGCACATGCAGTCGACCCGCCAGGTCATCTTCGAGGATTGCAAGGTGCCGGCGGAGAACCTTCTGTCCGACGAAGGCGCTGGCTTCGGCATCGCCATGGCCGGGCTCGACGGCGGCCGGCTGAACATCGCCGCCTGTTCGCTGGGCGGCGCGCAGTCGGCGCTCGACAAGGCGCTGTCCTACACCGCCGAGCGCAAGGCTTTCGGCTCGAAGATCAATCAATTCCAGGCGCTGCAATTCAGGCTGGCCGACATGGAGACCGAGCTGCAGGCGGCGCGTATCTTCCTTTATGCCGCCGCCTCGAAGCTCGACCGCAAGGCGCCGGATGCTGGCAAATGGTCGGCGATGGCCAAGCGCTTCGTCACCGACACCGGCTTCAATGTCGCCAATGACGCACTGCAGCTGCTCGGCGGCTACGGCTACCTGCACGACTACGGCATCGAGAAACTGGTGCGGGACCTGCGCGTGCACCAGATCCTCGAAGGCACCAACGAGATCATGCGCGTCATCATCGCTCGCGCGCTGATTGGCCGTTGAAGCCAGCAACTCTGGGAGACAGACAATGACGACGATCGCCTTCATCGGCCTCGGCAATATGGGCAATCCAATGGCCGCCAATCTGGTCAAGGCCGGGCATGCGGTGAACGGTTTCGACCTCGTTCCGGAAAACCTCACCGTCGCCAAGGAACATGGCGTGACGATTATGG
>NZ_RZRA01000848.1:0-2447 GCF_003998945.1 Mesorhizobium sp. M7A.F.Ca.CA.003.01.2.1
GGCGCCCGCTATCTCGGCAAAGGCGTGCTCAAAGCCGTCGAGGCGGTGAACGGCGAGCTGTTCGAGGCCATCGGCGGCATGGAAGCCGAAAACCAGATTCATATCGACCAGACCATGATCGAGCTCGACGGCACGCCCAACAAGAGCCGGCTTGGCGCCAACGCCATTCTCGGCGTTTCGCTGGCGGTGGCCAAGGCGGCCGCTGATGCCGCCGGCCTGCCGCTCTACCGTTATGTCGGAGGCACCAAGGCGCATCTCCTGCCGGTACCGATGATGAACATCATCAATGGCGGCGCGCATGCCGACAACCCGATCGATTTCCAGGAATTCATGATCCTGCCGATCGGCGCGCCGACGCTGCGCGAAGGTGTCCGCTGGGGTTCGGAAATCTTCCATACGCTGCGCAAGAAACTGAAGGATGCCGGCCACAACACCAATGTCGGCGACGAGGGCGGCTTTGCCCCGAACCTGAAAAGCGCTCCGGTGGCGCTCGATTTCATCATGGAATCGATCGAGCAGGCCGGCTTCAAGCCGGGCGACGAGATCGCGCTCGGCCTCGATTGCGCCGCGACCGAGTTCTTCAAGGACGGCAACTACGTCTATGAAGGCGAGAAAAAGACGCGCGATCCCAAGGCCCAGGCCAAATACCTGGCCAAGCTTGCCGCCGACTATCCGATCATCTCGATCGAGGACGGTCTTGCCGAGGACGATTGGGAAGGCTGGAAGTACCTGACCGACCTGATCGGCAAGAAGACGCAGCTGGTTGGCGACGATTTGTTCGTCACCAACACGGCGCGGCTGCGCGACGGCATCCGCATGGGGGTTGCCAACTCGATCCTGGTTAAGGTCAACCAGATCGGCTCGCTTACGGAAACGCTCGACGCCGTCGAGACCGCGCACAAGGCCGGCTACACCGCCGTGATGTCGCACCGCTCGGGCGAAACCGAGGATTCGACCATTGCCGATCTCGCCGTCGCCACCAATTGCGGACAGATCAAGACCGGCTCGCTGTCGCGCTCGGACCGCATGGCCAAGTACAATCAGCTGATCCGCATCGAGGAAGAGCTCGGCAAGCAGGCAAGCTACGCCGGCAAGTCGGTGGTCAAGGGCTGATCCGGAAACACCGGCTCATCGATACCGGACAAAAGGGCGGGAGCATTCCCGCCCTTTTTCGTTTCGGCGCCGCCAAACAGGTCACCCGTAACCGTCCGTTAAGCACAATCGGGCGAGAAAGATCGTGAGCCGCCTGAGTTCGCGGGCTAGAGCCGGATGATCTCAGGTCTGTTCGACCTGAAATCTGAATCCGACTCTAAATCAAAGAGATAGAGCATGATGTCGTCCGAAAACCGCTTCACACTTTTCGGCATCATGCTCTAGAGGAATCGGGCGATGTGGACGCGTCAGCACAAGCAGAGAAACACCGGCCGGCTGATCATTCCCTCGCTTTGCGTGGCGTTCCTGGCCTATTTCGGCTTTCATGCCTATCACGGCGAATTCGGTATCTACTCGAAATATCAGCTGGAAGCCCAGACGGTTGCGCTGCAAGGCCAGCTCGATGCGATCAAGGCGCGCCGCATGGAGCTCGAGCGCCGCGTTCGGCTGATGCATGAAGGCACGCTCGAGAAGGACATGCTCGATGAGCAGGCGCGCAAGGCGCTCAATCTGTCCCAAGCTGACGAAATCACCATTATGTTGCCGACCTCGGCGAAATAACTGATTTCAAGTTAATCACCAATATTTTCAATGATTTTAATCGCTTAGGCGCATGCCAGCTATGCAAATTCGGCATGGCGCAACGCTTTGACGCGTGTTAGCCTCCCTAAAATCGGTGGGGAGGAGCTGATCTCCCCAGAGCAGATTTCATCCTGCTCTAATGTCCACGAAGAGACGCCAACAGGGAGTGATGCATGGCCACCGCCGCCAGAAAAGCGCCTGCCAAATCCAAATCCGACGGCAAATCGGGGCTTTCGACCCCCAAACCTGTCGAATTCACCAAGGACGAAGAGCTTGCCGCTTACCGGCACATGCTGCTCATCCGTCGTTTCGAGGAAAAGGCCGGCCAGCTCTACGGCATGGGTTTCATCGGCGGCTTCTGCCACCTCTATATCGGCCAGGAAGCGGTCGTCACCGGCATGAAGATGGCGCTGATCGACGGCGATCAGATGATCACCGCCTATCGCGACCACGGCCACATGCTGGCGATGGAGCTGTCGCCGCGCGGCGTCATGGCCGAGCTGACCGGGCGTCGCGGCGGCCTGTCACGGGGCAAGGGTGGCTCCATGCACATGTTCTCCAAGGAAAAGCACTTTTATGGCGGCCACGGCATCGTCGGCGCGCAGGTGTCGCTCGGCACGGGCTTGGCCTTCGCCAACCGCTACCGCGACAACAACAATGTCTCGCTGACCTATTTCGGCGACGGTGCGGCCAACCAGGGCCAGGTCTATGAA
>NZ_RZRA01000849.1:0-2442 GCF_003998945.1 Mesorhizobium sp. M7A.F.Ca.CA.003.01.2.1
ATTGTAGGCGAGCAGCTTGTCGGGATGGTGCTTGCGCACGCCCTCGGCGAATTTCCTGGCCTGCGCCAGGTCGGGTTTCGAGGTCTCGCACCAGATCAGATCCGCGTACGGCGCATAGGCGATGGCGCGGGCAATGCAGGGCTCGATGCCGTTCCTGACATGATAGAAACCCTCAACCGTGCGCCCGGCGTCGTGGTCGACGAAAGGCTGGTCGCGCTCGTCGATGTCGGAGGTGAGCAGCTTGGCGGCTTCCGCATCGGTGCGCGCGACGACCAGGGTCGGCGTGCCCATCACGTCCGCCGCCAGGCGCGCGGCGTTGAGGTTGCGGATGTGCGCCGCAGTCGGGATCAGCACCTTGCCGCCGAGATGGCCGCATTTCTTTTCCGACGCCAACTGGTCCTCATAGTGGACGCCGGCGGCGCCCGCCTCGATGAAGGCCTTCATGATTTCGAAGGCGTTGAGCGGCCCGCCGAAGCCAGCTTCGGCGTCGGCAACGATCGGCGCGAACCAGGTTTCGACCGAAAGCCCATTGCCTTCGGAGGTCTCGATCTGGTCGGCGCGCTGCAGCGTCCGGTTGATGCGCTTGACCAGTTCAGGCGCCGCATTGGCCGGGTAGAGCGACTGATCCGGATACATCGCGCCAGCCGTGTTGGCGTCGGCGGCAACCTGCCAGCCCGACAGGTAGATCGCCTTCAGCCCGGCGCGCACCTGCTGCATCGCCTGATTGCCGGACATGGCGCCGAGCGCGTTGACGAAGTCCTCCTCGTGGATGAGCTTCCACAGCCGATTGGCGCCCATTTCGGCAAGGCTCTGGCGGATCTGCACCGAACCGCGCAGACGCTTCACATCCGCCGCCGAGTAGGGTCGTTCGATACCGTCGAAGCGACCTTCCGGCGCCGATGGGACGAGGTTGTAAAAATCAGTCATTGGTCACTCCGAGGAATTGCTGATCTGTGTCAAGGCGTCAATCATTTGGGGGTAGTTGGGTATGACTGGATTTACATTTCTGCGCGAAATCAGCCACAAAAATCAGGTAAACTGAGAGGATATAAGAGAAAACCTGTGTTGCGTTTGACAGAAGTGCGTTGTAAATTTGTCATTATTGTAAAAGGCCCGTGCCCAGGAATTCGTGTAAATTGCTGTAAAGGACAGTCCATGGCTGACCAGAAGATCTTCGCCGGGCCGCGCATCCGCCGCATTCGCAACGCCAAGGGCCTGACCCAGACGGCGATGGCCGAGGGTCTCGGCATTTCGCCGTCCTACCTCAATCTGATCGAGCGCAACCAGCGGCCGCTGACGGTGCAGCTGATCCTCAGGCTGGCCTCCGTCTACAAGGTCGATCCACACGAGCTGCAGGGCGAGGCGAGGGGATCTGTCGCTGCCTTGAAGGAAGTGTTCACCGATCCCCTGCTGGTCGGCGAGTTGCCGGGTGATCAGGAACTGATCGAGCTTGCCGAGGCGGCGCCCAATGCGTCCGCGGCCGTGATAAAGCTGTTCCGCGCCTATCGCGAGCAGGCCGAGCGCCTGTCCGACCTCAACGAATTGCTGGCACGCGAGGGTCGGGCGACGGCGCTCTCCGGCGCCCGCCTGCCGATCGACGAGGTGCACGAGATTTTCGAGCGCCGGCCGAACCATTTTGCTGCCCTCGAGGAGGAGGCCGCGGCGTTCACCTCGGTGCTCGATCCCGGCGATGATCTGTTCGGCGCGCTGAAGGCCTGGCTGAAGCGCGAATATGGCATCGTGGTCAAGGTGCTGCCGGTCGCGACCATGCCGAACTGGCGCCGCCGTTACGATCGTCATTCGCAGCGCCTGTTCCTGTCCGAACGCCTGTCGCCGTTCGACCAGTTGCGCGAAGTCGCGATGGAGGCCTGCCTGATCCGCATGACGGTCGCGGTCGCCGGCGAGATCCAGGCGCTCAAGCTGAGCACCGACGAGGCGCGCCGCCTGGCCCGCTTCGAACTTGGCCGTTATGCGGCGCATGCGCTGATGATGCCCTATCAGGCCTTTCACGCGGCTGCCGTGCGCGCCCGCTATGACATCGATGTCCTGCGTTCGCGCTTCGGGGTCTCCTTCGAACAGGCGGCCAACCGGCTGACCATGCTGCAGCGGCAGGGTGCCTCGGGCGTGCCGTTTTTCATGCTGGAGGTCGACAATGCCGGCAACCGCTTCCGCAAGGCCGGCAGCCAGGGCTTTCCTCAAAGCCGCTTTGGCGGCGGCTGTCCCAAGCTGCCCGTGCATGTCGCCTTCACCCAGCCCGGCCAGGTCTTCGTCGAGGCAGTGGAAATGCCCGACGGCGCCGAGTTCCTGTGCATCGCCCGCACGCTGGAAGGGCCGCAAGGCGCATTCTCGGAACGCCCGCGCCGCACCGCGCTGCTGCTCGGTTGCGACATCGGCTTTCGTGACGATATCGTCTATGGCGCGGCATTGCCCGGTGCGGCAATC
>NZ_RZRA01000084.1:0-9353 GCF_003998945.1 Mesorhizobium sp. M7A.F.Ca.CA.003.01.2.1
GAACAGGGCTGGTTCCGCTGGTCAGCGCACCGACGCCGATCGCACCGGCCACGGCTACAGACGCGACGGCAGCCATGAGACGCTTGCGGGTGACGGAATATGAACGGGGGGCAATATTCATGGATCTCGTATCCTCTTTCCAAATGGACGCTGCTGATGGGCATCCTCAAGCAAGAGAATTAGAGTGGCGCACATTACAGCGCCATTTCCGACACATGAAACTTTGGTAATGTTTTGGGGTCGGGAGACGCACAAACCCGTTGGCCGCGATGCCCTATGCGCTATCTTGTACACAACTCAGCACAAGGCTTTCATAAATGACAGCAAGCACGCCTGGCGGATCGTATTCGTGAAATGGGCCGAGGCCTTGGTGATATGGCGACGGGCCGGCCAGGCCGGGTAACAGGCACATATGAGACGTTCATCGGCCGCCCGCCGTACATCATTGCTTATGAGTTGCGCCCGATCGCTGGCCGTCAGTGCGTCGTTATCCTGCGCGTCATTCACACGTCGCGGGACTGGCCCTCGGAGGAATGGCCGAGCTAATTGCCTAGTATCTTGTCCAGCGCCGCCTGTTCCTCAGTGGTCAGCGCATTGGTTGCCGTCGAGCGACGCGACCGCGCGGTCAGCACGATGAAAACGCCTCCCACCAGCAACAGCAGGACAGGCGTGCCCCACAGCAATGCATTGCGCAGGTCGAAACGCGGCTTGAGCAGCACGAACTCGCCATAGCGCGAAACCACGTAGTCCATGACCTGCTGGTCAGTGTCGCCGGCGACGAGGCGCTGACGCACGAGGACGCGCAGGTCGCGGGCAAGGTCGGCATCGGATTCGTCGATCGACTGGTTCTGGCAGACCATGCAGCGCAAGCCTTCCGAAAGCGCCCGAGCCCGCGCCTCAAGTGCAGGATCAGGCAGCATCTCGTCAGGCTTCACCGCCAAGGCCGTGCCGGCAAAAAACAGCGCCAGCAGCAGGATAATGGAGGTCAGCGAAAGCCGTGCGTTCATGGCAGGGTCGCGGATGGCACCACGCTCGCCTGCTTGCGCCGTCGCGACGGCGCGCCGACGCGCAGGCGCCGGTCCATCAGCGACATCGCCGCGCCCGCCATCATCATCAGGCCACCGCCCCAGATCAACGTCACCAGCGGCTTCCACCACAAACGCACGACGACCGAACCGTCTTTGCCCTCGTCGCCGAGCGAGATGTAGAGCTGCGAGAAACCGATCGTCCTGATGCCGGATTCCGTCGTCGTCATCTGCCGCACCGGATAAAACCGCTTGGCGGAGCTGATTTCGCCAACAGGGCTGCCGCTGACGCCGATCAGCTCGAAGCGGCCGCGATCCTCGCTGTAATTCGGTCCCTGGGCCGGATAAAGCCCGACGAAACGCAGCGTATGGCCGGACAGTTCGACGGTCTCGCCGGCATGCATCGACAGGATCTTCTCGGTGCCGAAGCAAAGTGTGCCGACGATGCCGAGCGTGGTCAGGCCGAGGCCGAGGTGAGCGAAGGCTGTGCCGAAGACCGAGCGCGGCAAGCCGAGCAAGCGCCGGACCATGATCCCCGTTGCGACGGTCCGAAAGCCGGATTTGACGGCGAGATCGGTGAGCGCGCCAAGGATCAGCCAGACGGCAAGGCCTACGCCCAGGGCTGCGAACACCGAGCCGCCGTCGATGAACAGAGCGGTGACCAGCGTCGCCAGCAGTGCCGCAGCAAAGGCCACCATCAGGCGCTGCGCGACGGCGAAGACATCGCCGCGCTTCCAGGCCAGCAACGGCCCGAACGGAACCACGAGCAGCAGCGGCACCATCAGCGGCCCGAAGGTGAGATTGAAGAACGGCGCGCCGACCGAGATCTTGTCGGCTGAAAAGGCTTCGACAGCGAGCGGATAGAGTGTGCCGACAAGCACGGTCGCCGTCGCCGTGGTCAGGAACAGATTGTTGAGGACGAGTGCCCCTTCTCGGGAAATCGGGTGGAACAGGCCGCCGGTCGTCAACCGGGAAGCGCGCAGCGCAAACAGCGCCAGCGAGCCGCCGATAAACAACGTCAGGATGCACAGGATAAACACGCCCCGGGTCGGATCGGTTGCAAAGGCATGCACCGAGGTCAGCACGCCCGAACGCACGAGGAAGGTGCCGAGCAGCGACAGCGAAAAGGTCAGGATGGCGAGCAGCAGCGTCCAGATCTTCAGCGCCGAGCGCTTTTCCATGACAATGGCCGAATGGAGCAGCGCGGTGCCCGCCAGCCACGGCATGAAAGACGCGTTCTCGACTGGATCCCAGAACCAGAAACCGCCCCAGCCAAGTTCATAATAGGCCCAGTACGATCCCATGGCGATGCCGCCGGTCAGGAACATCCAGGCGACCAGCGTCCACGGCCGCACCCAGCGCGCCCAGGACGCGTCGATGCGGCCTTCGATGAGAGCGGCGACCGAGAAGGAAAAACAGATCGAGAAGCCGACATAGCCGAGATAGAGGAACGGCGGGTGGATGGCGAGGCCGAGATCCTGCAGGATCGGGTTGAGATCGCGGCCTTCGATCGGCGCCGGGTTGAGCCGGATGAACGGATTGGACGTCGCCAGGATGAACAGGAAGAAGGCGGCGCCGATGGCGCCTTGCACCGCAAGCACATTGGCGCGCAGCGTCGCCGGCAGGTTGGAGCCGAAAGCGGCGACGAGTGCGCCGAAGAAGGTCAGGATCAACACCCAAAGCAGCATCGAGCCTTCATGATTGCCCCAGGTTCCGGTGATCTTGTAGATCAACGGCTGCAAGGAATGCGAGTTTTCCCACACGCTTGCCACCGAGAAATCGGAGCTCGCATAGGCACTCGCCAGCGCTGCGAAAGACAGCGCCGTCAAGGCGAAGCCGGTCACCGCGACCGGACCCCCGACGGCCATCAGGCGCTGGTTGTTCAGGCGTGCGCCAAACAGCGGCACGAGCGTCTGCACCAGCGAAAGCGCAAACGCCAGGACGAGGGCGAAATGTCCGGTTTCAACCATGCCCGTGATCCACTGTCGCTCTCCTGCCGGAGCTATTCACTCTTGCTCTCCTGCCACACGCCCTTGGCCTTGAGGCCGTCCGCAACCTCCTTGGGCATATAGCGCTCATCATGCTTGGCCAGCACGCTATCGGCAACAAAAACCCCGTCCGGGCCGAAACTACCCTCGGTGATGACGCCCTGCTCTTCGCGGAAAAGGTCGGGCAGGATGCCGGTATAGGTGACCTTGACCGATTTGTGCGTGTCGGTGACCGAAAAGCCGACCGTGGCCCCCTGCCCGCGCTGGATCGTGCCTTTTTCGACCAATCCACCCAACCGGATGCGCTGGCCAGGCTGGACGCTTGCCGTGGTGAGATCGGCCGGCATGTAGAAATAGGAGGCCTTCTGGCCAAGCGCGTAGAAAGTCAGCCCGGTCGCGGCACCCAGGAAGACCAGGCCGCCCGCGATCACCGACAATCGTTTCTGCTTGCGCGTCATGTCTTGTTCTACTCCGTCGCCGCAAGCCCAAGCGAAGCGGCAAAGGCGGTGAACTTCTTCGCCTGGTCACTGTCGGCCCCAAAGACGGCAATGGCGCGACCGAGCGCCTCACGCGCCTGATCGGCCTTGCCAAGCACGACATAGGAACGAACGAGCCGCATCCATCCTTCCGCGTCGTGCGGATTTTGCCGCAGCTTGTCGTCAAGGCCGGCAACCATGGTGTTGATCATGGCTTCCCGATCCTGCGGCGACATCGAGGATGCGGCGTCGATATCGCCGGCATCGGGGCCGTTGGCGGCGTCGCCAGAAGCCACTTCGGGGTTGCCGGACTTGGCCAGCGCCTGCTCGACGGCACCGCGCCATGGCGAGTCCGGCGGCAATCTGCCCAGCATCGCCTGCCATGCCGTGGTCGCTTCCTTGGCGCGACCCTCCTGCGCCAACGCCATGGCCAGGTAGAAACTGGCCTTCGCATTGGCCGGATCGAGCTTCAGGGCTGCCTCGAAAGCATCCTGGGCATCGGCCGAGACAATGCCGCCTGCCGCGCCGGCGATCGCCTCTCCGAGACCGGCCTGGCGAACGGCGCTGTCGCCATCAAGCCGAATGGCGTTGCGATAGGCATCCGCCGCGTCGGAAAAGCGCTGCATGCGCAGATAGACCGGGGCAAGCACGTCCCAGCCCCTGCCATCGGTGGGATTGGCGGCCAGATGGGCTTCGGCCCGCGCCACCAGTTCGTCGACCGAACTGTCGGCGGGATTCTTGGCCAACCGCTCGCTGAGCGGTTGTGACGGCAGGTCGGGAGAGCCAAGCTTGACATAGAGCCCCCAACTGACCAGCGGCACCGCCAGCACGGCTACGGTTGCCACCAGCCTTGCGGTGGCCGGCGCTCGGCCCGCGTTTGCGCCACCGGCGGTACCCGCATTGTCAAGGCGAAGGATGCGGCGAGCGATCTCGGCGCGGGCTTCGGCCGCTTCGGCCGGCTGGATCAAGCCACGCGCGGCGTCGCGGTCAAGCTCGGACAGTTGGTCGCGATAGACTTCGAGATCATGTTCGCCGCTCGACGACGCGCCCTTCGCGCTGGCGGCCAGCGGCAACAGCACCGCCAGGCTTGCACCCAGCGTGAGAATGGCGGCTATGACCCAGAACAGCATGGTTCTTCCAATAACGGCAGAGCTCTGCCGTGCCAACAGATGCATGCTGCGACGCTTTGACGACGCCAGCCGCCAATCGTCGGCAGACGGTCGTCAGGTCAGCGGCGTCCAGCTGCCATCGGCGTTGCGGCAAGCGGTTCCGCGCGCCGTGACTCCGGCGCCGCCGGAAAACACCGTCTGCGTGTACTGGCGGCAGTCCTGCGAACCGACGCGGTAGGGCTGGGCCGGAACCACCTCGCCGTAGCGCGAAGCCTGGGCGCCTTTCCACGTCACCTTCTGGCCGCTGGTCGTGTATTCCAGCGCTTTGTACTCAGCCTCGAGCGCGCTGCGCTTCTCGGTCTCGCTGAGGCCGTTGCCGATCGCCCCGCTGATGAGGCCGCCGCCCATCGCCGAAATGATCGTCGTGGTCACCTTGCCGCTGGAAGGAGGTGTCGAGGCCGGTGTCGCTGCCACGGTTGGACCCTTGCCGCTCAAGGTGGTGCAGCCGGAAACAGCCAGCAATGCGGAAACAAGCGCGACGCGAATCTTCATGCCAACAACCGGTTTTCTTGAGTTGGAGCCTGCCATGGATGCGCCGGGGGCCGCGTCATCGAGAAGTCGGCGTGGCCATAATATTGATATTTGTCGGAAATTTGGCCGCTGGCCGCTGCGGGACCAATGGACATGCCGCCAACAACATCTCCCGCCCCTCTATGTCGATCGGCTCTGGTGAACATCACTGAAGGCTCCGCAATCGCACCACCGCCTTCAATCCGCCCATACCGGACCGTTCGAGCGCCAGAACGCCTCCATACTCGTTGACGAGGTCTGCGACAATGGCCAGGCCCAGACCTGTTCCGGGCTTTGTCTCGTCCAGACGCCGTCCGCGCTTCAGCGCCTCGCGAGCCTTGTCCTCGGGAATGCCCGGACCGTCATCCTCTATGCCGATCTCGAACAGGCCGGCCGGGTCGTCCTTGCCGGTCAAGGGCACGATCGAGACCTGCACCGCGCTCTTTGCCCATTTCATCGCGTTTTCAAGGAGATTGCCCAGCAGTTCCTCAAGGTCCTCGCGCTCGCCGGCGAAGACGATCTCGCCCGCCGGCAGCGACAGCGACAGATTTGTCTGCGGATTGAGCTTCCGCAGAACCCGCACCATGCGCTGCACCAGCGGCGTCACCGGCGTGCGGTAGACGACGCTGTCGCGTTGTGCCGCGACGCGGGCGCGCTGGAGATAGTGTTCGACCTGCTTCTGCATGGAAGCCGCCTGTTCGGCGATCAACTGCCCCTTGGCGCCGCCGAGCGCGCGGCCCTCGTTGAGCAGTACCGCCAGCGGCGTCTTCAGCGAATGGGCGAGATTGCCGACCTGTGTTCGCGACCGCTCGACGATGCGCCTGTTGTTTTCGATCAGCGCATTGGTTTCGTTGGCAAGCGGTTCGATCTCGGCCGGGAAGCGGCCGTCGAGCCTCTGGGCGGTGCCTTCGCGCACCATGGCGAGCGCGTTCCTGACCCGGCGCAGCGGCTGCAGGCCGAGCAGGATTGCGATCGCGTTGATGGCGATCATGCCGACGCCGAACAGGCTGAGATAGGTCAGCAGGCGGCGCTGAAAGGTGGCGATTTCCTGTTCGAGTTCGCTCTGGTTGCCCATGACGCGGAAACGCGCGGCGCGGTTCTTGGCGTCGAGGACGAATTCGCTCTCGAACACTTCGAGTTGCTCGCCGTCGATGCCTTCGGCTGCGTAGCTGCGCTGGAAGCTCGCGTTGAACGGCACCTCGGCAACGCTCGGTGACGGGATCGTCGTGGTCATCGACGACGAATGGAGATCGCCATGCACGCCTTCCGAAGCGGGCTCAACCGACCAGTACCAGCCCGAATTCGGCTCCGAGAACCGGAGGTCGCCGAGATCTGGCGCGCCGGTCAGCGCACCGCTGTCGGAGATGCCGATCGAACCGATCAGGTTGAACAGATGCGCCGAAAGCAGGCTGTCGAAGCCGCGCTCGCTGGCTTGGCGGTATAGGGTGGTGATCAAGGTGAAGATGACAACGAGCGTCACGATCGCCCAGACCGTGGAAAAGGCGATGACGCGGAACGTCAGCGAACGCGGCCACAAACGCAGCGAAAGCGGCGTCCTTGCGGTTGGTTTGAGCGGTTCCGAGTTACGCCTCCGGCTCACGCATGCGGTAGCCCATGCCGCGCACGGTTTCGATCATGTCGATGCCCATCTTCTTGCGCAGCCGCCCGACAAACACCTCGATGGTGTTGGAATCGCGGTCGAAATCCTGATCGTAGAGATGCTCGACCAGTTCGGTCCGCGAGACGACCTCGCCCATATGGTGCATCAGATAGGCAAGCAGGCGGAATTCGTGCGACGTCAGCTTCAGCGGCACGCCGCCGACATCGGCCTTGGAGGCCTTGGTGTCGAGGCGCAGCGGTCCGCAGGTCAGCTCGGACGAGGCATGGCCGGCAGCGCGCCGGATCAGAGCCCGTAGCCTCGCCAGCACCTCCTCGATGTGGAACGGCTTGGTGACGTAGTCGTCGGCGCCGGCATCGATGCCGGAAACCTTGTCGCTCCAGCGGTCGCGCGCCGTCAGGATCAGCACCGGCATCTTGCGGCCGCCGCGTCGCCAGCGCTCGACCACGCTGATGCCGTCCATCTGCGGCAGGCCGATATCGAGCACGACCGCGTCATAGGGCTCGGTGTCGCCGAGGAAATGGCCTTCCTCGCCGTCGAAGGCGCGGTCGACGACATAGCCGGCATCGACCAGCGCATCCGATATCTGCCGATTGAGATCCTTGTCATCTTCGACGACCAGTACACGCATGCGGAGTTCGATACCTGTTGAAGAGCTTTGTCGGATGGAAGAGCTTTGTAGGATTGAAAACTGGGGCAGATATAGGCCGATTCCGGCGGCCTGGGAAACGTAGCCTAAGATTGATTGGATCAGTTCAGCGGAACGACGATCTCGGAACGGCGCGGACGTTGTCCGTCCTTGCCCGGAACGAGCACGACGATGACACAGACAGGCTGACCGCCGCGCGTCGATTGCGAGGCCTTGGCCAGCGTTCCGCCATTCTGCTCAGCCACCTGTTGGCCGATGGCGTAGCAATCGGAGGCCGCCAGTACGATCGGACTGGCAAGGTCGGGCGGCGCGATGACCGGCATCGCCATCGCCTGCGACGCAAACAGCCCGGCAGCACAAAGCGCCAGTGTCGCGGTTCGGAAGTGGGAGCGAAGCGTTTTCATGACCGGCGTTGTAACGCATCGGTGCTGAACGTGAAATGAACGGTGAACGCCGCTGAAAACATCCTCGCCACACCCCTGCAACGCGAGACAGTCAACCTGGGATTTCACCGCCTCGAACAGGCGAAATCCCGCGAAAGTCCAGTCTAGACTCCGTTTTGACCATATTGAAAGCGCATCAGGCATTTTCCTGCGTCATCGCGCGAAAACGCAGCAGCCCGTGATGCACGAGCAGATCCTCGTCATGGCGGGCTTCGGCAAATTCCAGCGACAGTCGTGTCTGGCCGCGAGGGCCGATCACCAATGCTGCGTCGGCAAGGCGCACCTGGATGGCGGCCATGATGGCTAGCGTTTCGGCATCACCATGGGCTTTCGACCAGACATGCAGCGTAATCAACTGATCGTCAGTGTTCTCGATGCCCGTATCCCAGTCGAAAGCGGAGGTATGGCCGCAGGTCACGTACGGAAAAGCGGCGTTGTCGGTTGGCCGTTCGAGCAGTCCGGCGCCGCCCAACAAGGCCGACAGCGATGCGTCGCTTCTCAGCCTGAGAAACACTGCCTGCTGCAAATCGCCTGGCGCGGTCATCGTCTTTTCCTCCGGTTCCTGCGCTGCCGACTGTTGCTTTTCGGAAGCTGTCCGCGTTCTGCGTGTTCTGACAGATATAGCCATTCGACGCGCAGAGGCGATGGCGATTCGTCATCGGAATGATGGATGCCGATGATCTCGAAAGGGCGGCTTTGCCAAGACCACCGTCGCGGGCACCACGCCGTGAACATGGACTCTCGATTCCTGGTCACATATTCTCGCTCCATACAGCGTCGCATGACGCAATGTTTCCTTGCCGTTTTTGATCCAGGAAGCAATTTCGGAAGCTGATGATGCTCGATGCAGAAAAGACCAGGGCTGCGTCGCGGTTGTTGGTAGGCCACTGGGACAAGGGCACCCGTCTCGACGCCATACCCGAGGCGTTGCGCCCACAAACACGGCTCGAAGGTTACGCTGTCCAGTCGCATGTCATGGATCGCTCGGCGGCTCCGCTTTTCGGCTGGAAGATTGCCGCGACCAGTCTGGCGGGACAAAGGCACATCAACGTCGACGGCCCCATGGCCGGACGTCTCCTGGCCGAGAAAGCGGTGGAGATCGGCGGGACCGTTTCCCTGGCGACGAGCAAGATGCGCGTGGCCGAGATCGAGTTCGCTTTCCGTTTCGGCCGCGAGCTGCCGCCTCGTGCGGCACCCTATGAAATCGCCGAGGCGATGGAAGCCGTGGCGAGCTTGCACCCGGCGATCGAAATCCCGGACTCACGGTATGACGATTTCTGCGCCGTCGGGGCGCCGCAGCTCATTGCGGACAATGCCTGCGCCAATCTGTTTGTCATCGGCGAGGCGGCGGAAGACGACTGGCACGACGTGGATCTTGCAAAGCACCCCGTGATCGCGTCCGTTTCCGGAAGGTCGCAACATAGCGGATCGGGAGCAGCCGTATTGGGCGATCCTCGCATCGCGCTTACCTGGAT
>NZ_RZRA01000850.1:0-2439 GCF_003998945.1 Mesorhizobium sp. M7A.F.Ca.CA.003.01.2.1
TCCCCGACCAGGCTCCAGAACCCTTCACGGTCCTCGACCGACCAGGCGTGAAGCTCCGAATACGTGGAAAACGCTACGCCGGCTTTGACTCCGGCGGCTTTGGTGAAGGCGGTCAAGGGTGCTGCGTCAATCTGGTCTTGCGTCGGGGTCCAGAGCGGTTGTTCGGCAGCCATGATCGTTCCTCCACGGTCGCCATCGCTTATGCATATCGCAGCGCAGCAGAGCAAGATTTTGTTCGGCTGATGCGACCAGATGTGCGCAAATGCCATCGCCGGGCCATAAAGACTTGAAATGCCTCAGCCCTAAGTCGTAGTGACAACTTGAAGTCGTAGTGACGGCCGGAAGTCCTGGTCACGACTGGAGTCGTGGTGACGACCGGGGCCGTGGTGACGACCGGGGTCGTGGTGACACCTGGGGTTACACCCGTCGGGCGATTGTCGGAATGGAAGCATACGGGGCCATATGCCATCATCTATGATCCGGCGCGGAATATGGGCGATCGGCGCTGCCGTGATCGTCGTCGCGCTGGTCGTTGCCGCCCTGCCGCTGATTGCCTCCACCCGTATCGTGCGCGACCGCATCGCCTGGGAAATGAGTGCGTGGAGCGGCTTCCGTGTCGCCATCGACGGTTCGCCGCGTATCGAGGTCTGGCCGACATTCCGCGCCATCCTGACCGATGTGACGCTGTCACAATGGACCGACACCGAGGCGCCGCCGGTGGTCGAGGCAGAACGGGTCGAGGTCGACCTTTCCGCCATGGCGGCCTTGCGCGGCGACGTGGTGTTTTCGACGGCGCGGCTGGTGCGGCCGACGATCCGGGTCCAGCGCACGCCTGCCGGCCTTTTCCTGCCCGCTGTCCCGACCGGCGGGCGCATCACGCGCTCCATCGACACGGCGCGCGGCCTGGTCAACGCCGACCCCGCCAAACCGGACCTCGACAAGCTGCCTACCGACACCTTCGGCACGGTCGAGTTTCGTGACGGCCGCATGGTAGCCTCCATCGGCGGCAAGGACGTCGAGATCCTGAGCAGTTTGAACGGTCAGGCAAATTGGGCGGCGATGAACAGCAATGCGACGCTGTCGGCAACCGGCATCTGGCGGGGCGAAAGCGTCGCGCTGGACGTCGCCTCGGCCAAACCGCTTGTGCTGTTTGCCGGCGGCACGGCGCCGCTGACACTGTCCTTCAAGGCGGCGCCCGCCACCTTCTCGTTCGACGGCACGGCCAGCATGTCTGAAAATACCTATTTCGACGGTCAAGCGAAGTTCTCGGCACCCTCGCTGCGGCGTGTCCTGGAATGGTCGCAGGCCGGCATCGCTCCGGGTGCGGCGATCGGCTCGGTCAGCATTTCGAGCAAGATCACCGCGACCGGCGGGCGCGTCAAGTTCGACAACACGGCGATTGCACTCGACAACAATCCGGGGATGGGTGCGCTGGACCTCTCGCTTGGTGAAGCACAACCGGTGATCTCCGGCACGCTCGCCTTCGACACGCTCGACCTCAGATCGTTTCTGTCGGCCTTCACCCCGCTGGTGCCGACCGGAGGGGCGGGGCCTGGCGAAATCGACACAAGTTTCGCCGACAAGATCAATCTCGATCTCAGGCTGTCGGCGGCGCACGCCACGGCGGGGCCGATCCAGCTCGCCGACGTCGCCGCCACCGCACAGGTCAAGGATGGTCTGTCCGTCTTCGACATCTCCGATGCCTCGGCCTTCGGCGGCAACATCCAGACCAGCCTTCGCTTCGATCGCAAGCCGGAAGGCTCGCAAGTCGAAATCCGCCTTCTGGCGTCCGACATCGACGGCGGTGCTTTCGGCACGGCGGCAGGGATGACGCGGCTGGTGCCGGTCGGCACGGGCACCGTCTCGGTGATCCTCAAGGGGCCGGGCAGAACCTGGGATTCCATCTTCGACAATGCCGACGGCTCGGTCTCGGCGACCTTCGGGCCGGGTGCGTTGAGCAAGCTCAACCTGCCGGCCTTCCTCAAACATACCGAACAGGGCGGCTTCTTCGCGCTCGACGATGTCTCCGACGCAACATTGCCGATCGACGGTGCCGAGATCAAGGCAACCATTTCGAAGGGCGTGGCGCGAATCGACAAGGCCGAGGCCAATTCAGCGAAGTACAAGATCTGGCTGTCCGGCATCGCGTCCTACGCCGGGCGCGGACTGGCCTTGTCCGGCGGCGTCATTCAGCCGGATCAGGCGGCAACGCAGGCCAACGGCCAGCAAGGCCCCAACCAGTCGTCGTTCTTCGTCGGCGGAACCTGGAGCACGCCGTTCATTTCCCCGATCAGCCGCGGCGTTTCGGGGGAATAAGCGGTCGCGTTTTCGTCTTCAGCCGCGTTGCGCGGCCTGCTCGTCGAGCTGGCGCTGCACCTCACGCCGCTTGTTGGCAAGCGAGGCGATGATGACGCCGATCGCCACGACGGCGATCAGGAT
>NZ_RZRA01000851.1:0-1919 GCF_003998945.1 Mesorhizobium sp. M7A.F.Ca.CA.003.01.2.1
TGCCGGCCCCGTTGGCGGCGGCTATCACCGCGGCTATATCCGCGCGCAGCACCATTTCGCCAGGATCATCCGGATAGCCCGTATCGATATTGATGGTGCCGTCGCGGTCGAGGAACAGCGCCGGAGAGCCGGCGGCGAACACCTTTGAGCCGACCTGCTCGACCCACAGGCCCGGCTCAGCCAGCGGATAGCGGCCAGAGGTCGTGGGATCAGCCATTGCTGAGGCGCGCTTCGACCACCTCGCACAGATGATGATAAAGGCACAGATGCCCCTGCTGGATGATCGGCGTCGAGGTCGACGGAACGTTGAGCAGGATATCGGACAGAGGTTTCAGCTTGCCGCCGGTATCGCCGGTCATGCCGATCACCGTCATGTCCATCCTCCGTGCCTGTTCGGCGGCGGCGAGGATGCTCGGCGAATTGCCGCTGGTCGAGATTGCCAGAAGCACGCCGCCGGCCGCGCCATGCGCCTCGACCTGGCGCGAAAACACCGTGTCGAAGCCATAGTCGTTGCCCCAGGCGGTCAGCACCGCCGCATTGGCCGGCAGCGCGATGACATTGTAGGCCTTGCGCTCCTTGAGAAAGCGGCCGACCAGTTCGCCGGCAATGTGGATGGCGTCGCTGGCCGAGCCGCCATTGCCGGCGATGAGCAAGGCCTTCCCCGACGAAAGCGCCGTCACCACCGCGCTCGCCGCCCGCTCCATCTCACCGGTCAGGTCCCGTTCGACCATGGCTGATATGGCAGCCGCCGAGCGGACAAGGTAATCGTTCAAGTCGGACATGAAACCCTCAGTTTGTGGTGCCGCCGGCGCGCAATTTGCCAATGGTGTTGGTGGTGCTTTTTCCAGCGACGAGATCGACCAGCACGACGCGTCCGCCGGCCTTCTGCACCACATCGGCGCCGACCACGGTATCGACCGTGTAATCGGCGCCCTTGACCAGTATGTCGGGCAGCAGCGCTTCGATCAGCGCCAGCGGCGTATCTTCCTCGAACACCACGACCGCGTCGACCGAGGCGAGTGCTGCCAGCACGCAGGCGCGGTCGTGCTGGTCGTTGACCGGCCGGCCGGCGCCCTTCAGGCGCCGCACCGAGGCATCGCTGTTGAGGCCGAGCACCAGCCGGTCGCACTGGCTTCGCGCCGCGTGCAGCAAGCTGACATGGCCGGCATGCAGGATGTCGAAGCAACCATTGGTGAAGCCGACGCTCAGGCCCTCTTCCTTCCACGCCGCCACCATGCGGGCGGCCGATGTGGCGTCGAGGATGGCGTCCTTGTGGGCGGTCGGCCCATGTGAACGGAACAGCGCGCCGGTGAGTTCCTCGACCGTCAGCCGCGCTGTGCCGCGTTTTCCCACAACGACGCCACCAGCGGCATTGGCGATCGAAGCGGCCATGACCGTATCGGCGCCTACGGCCAGCGCCAGCGCGAAGCTCGCGATCACCGTATCGCCGGCGCCCGAAACGTCGAACACTTCGCGCGCCTGGGTGGCGATGTGGCGCGCCTCGTCGGGGCCGACCACGCTCATGCCCTTTTCGCTGCGCGTCGCAACGACGAAATCGAAACCATGTGCCGAAATCAGCTGGCGCGCGGCAGCCACGATCTCGTCATCGGCGAACACCGCATGGCCGACGGCCTCGCCGAGTTCCTTGCGGTTGGGGGTGATGGCGGTCGCCCCGGCATAGCGCGCGTAATCGCGGCCCTTCGGGTCGACCAGCACCGGCTTTCCAGCCTCGCGGCAGATGGCGATCAAGTCGCCGGCGACGCCGTCGAGCAGGATGCCTTTGCCGTAATCGGACAGGATGACGATGTCGGCGTGCGCCAGCGCGGCGCGGAAATGGCGGATCAGGCCGGCTCGCTCCGCGGCGCCGAGCGGCTTGATCTCCTCTTCATCGAAACGCAGCACCTGCTGGTTGAGCGCGC
>NZ_RZRA01000851.1:1929-2438 GCF_003998945.1 Mesorhizobium sp. M7A.F.Ca.CA.003.01.2.1
CTTTTGGACGATGTCATGCGACCAGGCTCCTGCGCGAGGCCCGCCGTATCGGCGCCAAGTTCCCGCAGCATCCGCACCAGACTGTCGCCCGCCAGATCGGCGCCGATTACGGAAACGGGGACAGCGGCAGCGCCGAGCGAAACGATGTTGGCCACGACATTGCCGGCGCCGCCCATGGTCGAGGTCTCGCCGCGCCCATGCAGCACCGGGATCGGCGCTTCCGGCGAGATCCGCTCGATGACGCCGTTGACGAAACGATCGAGGATGAAGTCGCCGACCACCAGCACGGTGGCTTGGCCGAACCGCGCAATGGCGCGGTGCAATGGTTCTGGAGAAGGCGGATTGTGCTTGATCATGTCACTGGCAACGCGAGGGTAAGGCAAATCTCAATTGTGATGAAAATTGTCAATTTACGGGCCGGATCGTTCATGCCTGCCGATATACCGCAAATCCACGCAGCGCAACGTCAGGACATGACCCGCGACTGTCCGATGCGTCAGCTCTTCTGC
>NZ_RZRA01000852.1:0-2435 GCF_003998945.1 Mesorhizobium sp. M7A.F.Ca.CA.003.01.2.1
GCTCCGAAAGAACCCATTAACCCGAATTCATGGCCTTGGCCCGATGCGCCGGGCCGAATGCCGAACTTTCAACGAAAACGAAAACCAGCTTAGTAAGTCGTGCGGCGTTCTTCCGAAGGCGGCCTGCCGAATTGCAGCCGGTAGCTCTGGGCGAAGTAGGAATGCGAGGTGAAGCCCGTCGCGATCGCCACGTCGAGGATCGGCATGTTGGTCTGGCGCAGCAGTTCGCGCGCCCGCTCCAGCCGCAATCGCATATAGTAACGGCCGGGCGTGACGCTGAGATGGCGCAGGAACAGGCGCTCGACCTGGCGCACCGAAAGGCCGGCGGATTTGGCCAGCTGTACCGCCGACAGCGGCTCGTCGAGGTGGTCGGCCATCAGTTCGACGATGCGCCTGAGCTTCTCCGACTTGCCGGTCAGGTCGCGTTCGGGTCCGACGCGCTGACGGTCGCCGGCCGAGCGGATGCGTTCGTGCTGGAACTGGTTGGCGACGCCATTGGCCAGGTTCGAGCCGAAATCGCCGCGCACGATCTCCAGCATCAGGTCGATCGAAGTGGTGCCGCCGGCACAGGTGTAGCGCTTGCGATCGATCTCGAAGACGTTGCCGGTGCAGTTGATGTCGGGGAATCGCTCGACGAAGCCGGCGCGGTTTTCCCAATGGATGGTGCAGCGATAGCCTTCGAGCTGGCCGGCCTCGGCCAGCAGGTAGGACCCGACCGACAGGGCACCCAGCGCATTGCCGCGCCGGCCCCAGCTTCGCAAAGCCGCCAGCACCTTGCTCTTGCCGGGGAATTCGGTCGTCAGCCCGACCGAGACGAAAAGGATATCGACCGGCGGCAGGTCGGCAACGGCGTAGTCGATCTTGAGCGGCAGGCCATTGGAAGCCATCACCGGATCGCCATCGGCCGACACCGTGGTCCAACCGTAGAAGTCGCGGCCAAGCAACCGGTTCGCCGACCGGAACGTATCGATCGCGGCAGCCAGCGAGAACATGGAGAACTTGTCTACCAGCAGGAATGCGAACTGCCGGCCGCCTTGAACGGGGTCAGTCATGACCGGCCGTTCTGAGGGAACACTGGGGTTCGGCAAAGCTGCAGCTTTCTGGCGGGTCAGAAGGACGGCCGTTTCAATCCGGCCGAAAGGTAGGCGGAGGCTAACGTATTGGCCATCAGCATGGCAATGGTCATGGGGCCGACACCGCCGGGCACCGGTGTGATGGCGCTGGCGGCCCTGGCCGCTTCGGCATAGGCGACATCGCCGACGAGGCGGGACTTGCCCTCGCCCTTTTCCGGCGCCGGGATGCGGTTGATGCCGACATCGATGACGGTGGCGCCTGGCTTCACCCAATCACCCCTGATCATCTCCGGCCTGCCGACGGCCGCGACAAGGATATCGGCGGTGCGGGCCAAGGCCGGCAGATCCCTGGTGCGGCTGTGGGCGATGGTGACGGTGCAGTTGGCGGCAAGCAGCAGGTTGGCCATCGGCTTGCCGACGATGTTGGAGCGGCCGACGACGACTGCGTTGAGGCCGGACAGGTCCTTGCCGCGCACCCGCTCGATCAGAAGCATCGAGCCGGCCGGCGTGCAAGGCACGAACGCTGTTTCGAGTTCACCGGTGCCGAGCTTGCCGACATTGATGAAGTGGAAGCCGTCGACATCCTTTTCCGGCGCGATGGTCTGGATGATCTTGCCGGCGTCAATGTGGGCCGGCAGAGGAAGCTGCACGAGGATGCCATTGATGGCCGGATCGGCGTTGAGGTCGCCGATGATCTTCAGCAATGCCTCTTCGGAGGTTTCGGCCGGCAGCGTATGCTGGACGGAATGAAAGCCGCATTCCTTGGCGGTGCGCGACTTGGACGCGACATAGACCTGGCTGGCCGGATCCTCGCCGACGATGACCACGGCAAGACCGGGCTTGGCCTTGCCCTTGGCGACAAGTTCAGCCGTCAGGGTCTTGACCGTCCCCACAACGTCCCCGGCAACGCTCTTGCCATCAATCACTTCAGCCATGGACCACCCTCAACACCAGAATGCCCAAGCGCGTCGCTTCCGGAAGCGACGCGCTTTTCGATCTTTCACAGCGTGGCATCTTCACGAAAAATCCAACATGCAATCCCGCCAAAGCGCCGTCCCATGCCGTTTACGCGAAACCGGCATGTTTTTGTACGGCACCGCGCAGATTTTTGTGGCTCAGAAGTAGCGGCGGCGCGTGCGGCTCTCGGTCAGTTCGCGAACCGCTTCGCGGAATTCGCGCAGGCTGGCGCGGATTTCCTCGATTGGCGCTTGCTGCTCGGCATCCTCCACGGCCCGCGACGGCTCCGCCGATCGCTGATGAGGCTGAGGCGCCTGCTGCTGCGCGACGGGCGGCTGTGGATAGGACTCGGAAGCGGGCTGAGCCGGATCGGACTGCTGCCCGGCATTGGCGGCCGGCATAGAT
>NZ_RZRA01000853.1:0-2433 GCF_003998945.1 Mesorhizobium sp. M7A.F.Ca.CA.003.01.2.1
ATACTTATTTGCAGGTAGGGTCGAGGGCGGGGTCGCATTTGGCTTCGATCTGCTTCAGCGTTTCGTCGCCATGCTTCTTGGCCAGATCCGTCAGCGCCGCCTGGTTGACGACCTTGGGGCCGCCGCCCTTTGCCGCCTGCGCATTCTCATCCGCCTTCAATTGCGCGAGCTTGGCGTTCTTCTCGGCTTCGGTGAACTGCGGCGCCGCCACTTGCGGCTTGATGTTCAGGTTCGGGAAGGTGCCGGTATCCTTCGGTCCCGCACCCACAGCGACAGGCGTCGGGCCATTCGTGTTGGTGCTCGAGCACCCGGCAATGCCGATGAGGACGATCGCCGCGCCGATGCGGCAAAAACGTCCGGCACCGAAAAAAACAGTCTCGCCAATATTAATCGTCATATTGTTTCCTTGGCAGCCGAGGTAGAGCGAGATTGGCCCGGTCGGATGTCCCATGTTAATATGTCAAGAAAAGGCCTCGGGAGGAACCCCGCCAACCATGTCCAAAACACCCGATTCGGGCAAAGCGGAAGATGACCAGCCTTCGACCGTCGAGCAATATCTGGTGAAGGACCCGGAACGCTTCGCCCTGAACATGGCGCGCATGATCGAGCAGGCCGGCAAGGCCGCTTCCGCCTGGGCCGAGCCGCGTGAAAAAGGCGACGTGCGCGACCATGTGGCCGAGCCCGTCGTCGATATGGTGAAGACCTTTTCCAAGCTCAGCGAATACTGGCTTGCCGATCCGCAGCGCGCGCTGGAAGCGCAGACGCGGCTGTTCTCCGGCTATATGACGGTCTGGGCCAACGCCATTCAGCGCACCAGCAACGCCGCGCAAGACACCGAAGACGCGGTCAAGCCGGAGCGCGGCGACAAGCGCTTCCTCGACCCGGAATGGGGCCGCAACGCCTTCTTCGATTTCCTCAAGCAGGCCTATCTCGTCACCTCGCGCTGGGCGGCCGATCTGGTCGAGCACGCCGAAGGTCTTGACGAGCACACCCGCCACAAGGCCGGCTTTTACGTCAAGCAGGTGTCCAACGCCATCTCGCCGTCGAATTTCATCCTGACCAATCCGGAACTGTTCCGCGAAACCGTCGCCTCGAACGGCGAAAACCTGGTGCGCGGCATGAAGATGCTGGCCGAGGACATCGCCGCCGGCAAGGGCGACCTGAAGCTGCGGCAGGCCGACTACTCGCCCTTCGAGATCGGCAGGAACATCGCCACCACTCCCGGCAAGGTGGTCGGCCGCAGCGACGTCGCCGAAATCATCCAGTACGAACCGGCGACCGAGACGGTGCTCAAGCGGCCCCTGCTGATCTGCCCGCCATGGATCAATAAATTCTACATCCTCGATCTGAACCCGCAGAAATCCTTCATTCGCTGGGCGGTTGAACAGGGCCACACCGTGTTCGTCATCTCCTGGGTCAATCCGGACGAGCGCCACGGCACCAAGAGCTGGGAAGCCTATATCCGCGAGGGTCTGCAATACGGCCTCGACACGGTCGAGAAGGCCACCGGCGAACGCGACGTCAACGCGATCGGCTATTGCGTCGGCGGCACGCTCCTGGCGGCGGCACTGGCGCTGATGGCGCAAGAGGGCGACGACCGCATCAAGTCGGCGACCTTCTTCACCACGCAGGTCGACTTCACCTATGCCGGCGACCTGAAGGTGTTCGTCGACGAAGAACAGGTCGCGGCAGTGGAAAAGTCGATGAGCGAAAAGGGTTATCTCGACGGCACCAAGATGGCGACCGCCTTCAACATGCTGCGCTCAGGCGACCTGATCTGGCCCTATGTCGTCAACAACTACATGCGCGGCAAGGATCCCCTGCCCTTCGACCTGCTCTACTGGAATGCCGATTCCACCCGCATGGCCGCAGCCAACCACTCTTTCTACCTGCGCAACTGCTATCTCGAGAACAACCTTTCGCAAGGCACGATGGAACTGGCGGGCCGCACGGTCTCGCTCGGCGACATCACCATCCCGGTCTACAACCTCGCCTCCAAGGAAGATCACATCGCGCCGGCGCTTTCGGTGTTCCTCGGCTCGAAATATTTCGGCGGCACGGTCGAGTATGTGATGGCGGGGTCGGGCCATATCGCCGGTGTCGTCAATCCGCCGGCATCCAACAAATACCAGTATTGGACCGGGGCTACGCCGACGGGCGACTTCAGCCAGTGGATAGCCAATGCCACCGACCATCCAGGATCCTGGTGGCCGCACTGGCAAGGCTGGATAGAGGCCAAGGACAACACCCGCGTGCCTGCCCGCAAACCGGGCAAGCATATGAAAACTTTGGGTGATGCTCCGGGCACCTATGTGAAGGTCCGTGTGTAACGGACTGTAATGTGTGGTGAGTTGACGGGCCGCCAAAAGCGGGCGAAATGGTGTCGTCAACCATCAAGCGGCCGTAATTCGGCAATCACTGCAAAAATACTTC
>NZ_RZRA01000854.1:0-2430 GCF_003998945.1 Mesorhizobium sp. M7A.F.Ca.CA.003.01.2.1
GGCGTGGTCACACCCGACACATTCTATCTCGGTCTCACCTTCATCACCCTTTCCATGCTCGTCGTCGGCGGCATGGGCAGCCTGTCGGGGGGTGTGGTGGGTGTCGTCCTGCTGTCCGCCCTTATCCAGGCGCTGCGCTGGCTGGAGGCAGGCGTATCGCTCGGCGAGTCCACTTTCGCCCTCCCGAAAGGGGTTCAGGAAATAGCCCTCGGCGTCATCATGATCGTGATCCTCGCGCTTCGCCCATCCGGACTCATGGGCAACCGCGAGATCACCTTACCCCGCAGCAGTCGCAACAAGTGACCGGCGGCACAAGCCCGACCGGAAAACAAAAAGGAGACGTGCATGACATACAAAATGAGAATTGTCGCAACCGCTCTGGCCTCGATGTCCATCGCATACCCGGCCCTGGCCGATGACAAGACCATCGTCATCGGCTTCGCCACTGCGGAGTCGGGCTTCATGGAAGCCTATGACAAGCCTGCGCAGGAGGCGGCCTTGATCCGCATCGACGAGATCAATGCGGCTGGCGGTCTGCTTGGAAAGCAGATCAAGGTCGTCAAGGCCGACACCAAGTCCGACCGGGCCGAAGGCGCCAAGGCGGGCCTCTCCGTGCTCGACCAGGGCGCGGATCTCGTGGTCGTCTCGTGCGACTACGACTTCGGATCGCCGGCTGCGCTCGCGGCCGAGGACGCGGGCCGTATCTCCTTCTTCCTGTGCGCGGAATCGGTCAAGGCCGGTATCCAGGGTGTCGGCCCGCACAGCTTCTCCGCGTCGGTGCTGGCGCCCGTGCAGGGCGCGACCATGGCCGAGTGGGCATTCAAGGAAAAAGGCGCAAAGGACTTCTACCGTCTGCTCGATACCTGGACGGCCTACAACAAGGGCATCTGCGACGGCTTCGACTGGATGATGCCGAAGCTCGAAGCCCAGGGCGCGAAGCTTGTCGGTGAAGACACCTTCAAGAACGAGGACGCCTCCATCGCCGCGCAGATCACCCGCATCAAGTCTCTGCCGAAGGAGCCGGATGCGATCATGCTTTGCACAATGATGCCGGGCGCTGTTTCGGCCATCAAGCAGCTTCGTGCCGCGGGCATCAACTCCATGATCCTGAATGGCTCGGGCGTCGACGGTAGCTATTGGCTATCCGCTGTGCCCGATCTGACGAACTTCTACGTCCCCGTTCAGGGATCGATCTATGGCGACGATCCCAATCCGGAAGTGCTGAAGTTCAATGCCACCTACAAGGCGAAGACAGGCGCCGATCCCTCGAGCCAGTATGTCTTTCCGGGTTACGTCATGGTCGACGTCTGGGCCAAGGCGGTGGAGCGTGCAGGCACGACCGATGCCGACGCCGTCGTCGCGGAACTGGAGAAGATGAAGAACGAGCCGACGCTGTTCGGGCCTCGTACCTTCACGCCGGAACTGCATCACCAGAACCAGACGCGGTACCTGATCGTCGAGACCAAGGCCGGCAAGCCGGGTGTTGTAGGCAACTGGACGATTTCCGAGCCGGTACCGATGGAAGCCTTGCTCAAGTAAGAAGATGGGCCGGGTAAGCCCGGCCCTTTCGTAGGATCTTGCCTTTGGACAAAAAACGAGGGCGGCCCGCTTGGACCGCCCTTCGTCGCCCGATGAATTCAGATTTTCGCTACCCTCGCGCTTTGCGGTAGGAATCCTTGAGCGCTATGAGCTCCCCCGAGAAAGCGAAGATATCGCAGCCGTCGACTTCGATTTGCTGCCCCGCTGCCGTGGTGCCGACGAAGCGCCATGATGAAAGCCCGGTGTCGCCCGTCACGACGTGCCGTCCCCTGGTCCACGCGGCCTTCGGGAAAGCATCGAACAGCGCTGCATAGGCGGCGCGCACGGCGTCACGCCCCATATGCTTGCGCCCTTCGGCATCGGGTCCGGCCGAGCCGTGGAAAGCGCAATTCTCAGCCATGCAGTCCATCAGCGCGCCCACATCGCGAGCGTTCCAGGCAGCGAGGAACCGGTCAAGCACGGCGAGCCGCCTGGCTGCGAGATCGCCGGCCTCAACGACCTCGACCTCCAGGAAGGCCAGCGGCGCATCGCCGGCATTGATGATGTTGTGGGCCACACCCGTCCGCCGCGAATAGGGCACCCCTTGAGTGAGGGCGGCTTGCGACTGCGCGCCGTCCGGGCCTTCGAGACCGAGCTTGCCGTCCGTAAGCGGCACGATGACGTAGTCATGGCCATGGATGTGCCAGCCGGTCTCGGCCCCGGCGGCAAAGCGCCATTCGGTGACCCGAAAGCGTTCGTCGTCGATATGGACGACCGGTTCGGCTTTCATGCGGGTCATTCAAGTCCCTCCTTGGCAACCGCACCGGTCAGGCGCTCAAGCGTCCGGCCCATGCGCGTCATGATTTCTTTCACATCGTCTTCTGTCGAGATCATCGGCGGGCAGAGCGCGAG
>NZ_RZRA01000855.1:0-2428 GCF_003998945.1 Mesorhizobium sp. M7A.F.Ca.CA.003.01.2.1
ACATCGACCCGCTGCCGATGCACCTCTTTGATCCCGAAACCGAACTGGTCATCGCGCGGCCGAGCCTCATGGGGGCCACGCGATGACCAGCATGGACAGAAACGAACGGCCGGCCTTTCGTCGCCGCTTCGGCTTGCATTTCGGGCTGATTGTCGTCTGCGCCATCGTGCTGCTGCCGCCGCTCTGGGTGCTGCGGACAAGCTTCGTCCCCGAGCAGTTGTCCTACAGCAACGAGCTGATGCCGGCCTTTACGACGGACAATTATTCGGCGCTGCTGTCGAGCCGCTTCGGTCAGTCGTACCTCAACAGCCTGATCGTCGCGCTCGGCTCGGTTCTGCTCGCATTGCCTTTTGCCGCCACCACCGGCTATGCCTTCGCCCGCTTCCGCACGGGCGGTCGTTGGGCGCGTTTTGCCGTTCTGGCGACGCAGATGTTGCCGCCCGTGGCGCTGGTGCTGCCGACCTTCACGCTGTTCCGAAGCCTGGAGCTCAGCAATTCGCTGACGGGGCTGATCATCGTCTATGCCGCGCTCAACCTGCCTTTCCTGACCTGGATCCTGATGGGCTTCTTCGAGGGCATTCCAGTCGATCTGGAATGGGCGGCGATGACCGACGGCGCGACCGCCTGGGGCGCCTTCTGGCGTATTGTCCTGCCGGTGTCGATGCCCGGTATCGCGGCCGCCGGCGTGCTCGGCTTCATCCTGGCTTGGAATGAGTTTTTGTTTGCCCTGGTTTTGAGCGGGCCGAAGACGGCAACCATACCGGTTGCGCTTGCGGCGTTGCAGACCTCGAACGGCGTCCAGATCGCCAAGGTTTCTGCCGGCGTCGTCCTTGCCATCCTGCCGCTGGTCGTGGCTTCCCGCTTCATCCAGCGTTTCATCGTCCAGGGCTTGACGTTCGGCAGCGTGAAATAGGCCGGCCGCTCCGAGAGCCGACATGGCTCGCTAGCCGGTTATGAAATCGTGGCGGGATCACCGCCGCGTCCAGAGGGAAAGAGGAGTAGAGAGTTATGACTTGGAACAAGCAGACCTTGATCAAAATGCTGATGACGGCCGTGAGCGGGGCAGCTGTTGTCAGCGCATCGCTTCCGGCCAGGGCGGCTGAGCCCATCACCTTGCACGCCTTGATGGAGGACGTGCCGGAAACCAAGATCATTGAAGCGCTGTTGCCCGAATTCGAGAAGCAGACCGGCATCAAGGTCGAGTTTGAGAAGATCGGCTATCCTGACATGCACGACAAGCTGGTGTCGCAGCTGACCGCGCCGCAGAGCTACTACAATGTGCTCGAGGTCGACTTCCTGTGGGCCGGCGAATTTCCGGCGGCCGGCTGGCTGGCCGACCTGAAACCCTTCGTCGAGAAATCCAAATACGATCTGAGCCCCTTCATTCCCTCGACGCTTGACCTGCTCGGCCGAACCGAGGACCAGCTGTTCCTGGTGCCCATGTACAACTACTCGATGGGCCTCCTCTACCGGAAGGACCTGATCGGCGACGAGAAGCTCAAGGCCGCCTACAAGACGGCAACCGGCAAGGAGCTCGCTTTGCCGACGACGCTCGAAGATTATGTGGCGATTTCCAAATTCATGAAGGCCAATGCCGGTGTCGCCGGGGCCGCGATGCAGGGCCAGCGCGGCGATCCCAACAGCATGGAATTCTCCAACTACCTGTTCTCCGCCGGCGGCAGCTATCTCAATGCCGACGGCAAGGCGAGCCTCGACACGGCAGAGGCCAAGAAGGCGCTCGATCTCTATGTCGACAATCTCCAGCACGGCGCCCAGCAGGGTGCCGTGTCGGCCACGCTCGACGACACCATGCGTCTGATGTGCAGCGGTTCCGCCTTCAGCATGGTCACCTATTGGTGGATGCTGCCGCAGATGGACGATGCCGTGAAGTGTCCGACGGTCGCCGGCAAGGTCGGCCTGTCGGTGATGCCGGGCGGCCATGGCGAGAGCGGCGGTTGGGGCTGGGGCATTCCCAAGAACACGTCGCCGGAAGAGCAGGAAGCCGCCTGGACCTTCATCCAGTGGGTGCAGAGCAAGGATGTTTCGGTGAAGCGCGCGCTCGAGGGCCACGCGCCCGTGCGCAGCGATGTCTATGCCGATGCGGCGGTGCTGGCGAAATATCCCTTCTACAAGACCGCCCAGGATGTGGTGGCGACCGGCAAGTCGTTCCCGATCTTCACCTATTCGGCGCAATACGAGGATCTGCTCGGTACCCAGCTTTCGCTGGCGGCTGGCGGCCAGGCGACATCGGACGCGGCGCTGAAGGCAGCTTCCGACGGCCTGCAGGGGCTCCTCGACAAATAGCGGTCCGGCTCGGCAAGGAGACCCGGCGCGGCGATGTCAGCCGCGCCGGATTTTCCAGACCCCGGATCTTGACGAGATCAGCAACGCCACCCCGACCAAGGCTCGGCCACGATGCACAATGCGA
>NZ_RZRA01000856.1:0-2426 GCF_003998945.1 Mesorhizobium sp. M7A.F.Ca.CA.003.01.2.1
GCATAATTCGAGATTTTGGCGGTCTCGGTGTCGCTGTCCGGGAAATAGGGGCTGGTGATGGTCTTGCGGATGCCCGTTGCCGTCCAGGTCGCTTCGCCGCCCAGAATGAACTGTCCCCACTGCCATTGCGCGCCTGCATGGATACCGCCGGCTACGCCGGCTTTGTTGAAGTCAAATCCTTCTGTTCCCGCCGGAACGAGGTCGGTGAAGAACCCACCGTTTGGCTCGGTCATATCCGTTGCCGTGATGTCACCATTGGCAACGCCGAGATGGCCGCCGACATAGAGGCCGCTCCAGTCATAGGCCGACCCCGCAACCGGGGCCAACATGTCTGCTGCTGACGCGGTGCTTGCCGACAGGGCGGCAACCGCGAGAACTGCTAAGAATCTATTCACGTATTTCTCCCAACCCAAGTAATTCCCTCGGGAACAACAATAGCCGGGAGCGAAATGAAATTATGTGATGTTTTTGCCACAACCGCATATTTTTGCCATGGACCAACCGTCCGTCGAGCACTCGATCTACACTGGCCTGACGCTTCAAAACGCAAATGAAGCCGAGTAAAGCGCATGTAGAGCGCCTAGTCAGGAAATCCATCAGAAACTTCGTATTCGGGAAGCTCTCGAAGCTGTCTTCGTCGTGATGTAGAGCGGGCCGGATCTCCACCGAAGGCCAACGTGAAGCCCTCTCACTCCCGCGACTTTTATGCCGGTGCCGGCGAGCCCTGTAAGGCAGGCCGCAACAGCAGTTGATGCCTATATTCCAGCGCGATGGCGCCCCAGATCAGGCCGAGCAGCAGGTAGACATGGCGCCAGTGGTCGATGTCGATGAAGGTGCCGAGCCCGATATTGCCGATGAAGGCGACATAGGCGCACAGGAGATAGGGCTGCCACGGCCGGTCGCGCAGCAGGATGCGGAAGCCGGCTGCTATCGTCCACAAGACGAGCGCGAGGAACGACACGAAGCCGAGCCAGCCATAATCCATCAGCATCTTCAGCCAGATGTCGTGGGTGTCTTCACCGAAGATCGTGCCGAAGACCAGCGGGCCGATGCCGAACGGATGCTCCATCGCCATCTGGAAGCCGATGCCGTAGCGGGCGAAGCGGCCGAGGCGGGCGGTGTCGTAGCTCTGTTCGAGATGGGCACGGTTGGAGAACATCTCCGACACGCCGGGCAGCTGCAGGATGACGATCATGGCGACGACCAGCAGCGCCAGTGCTGCAATCGTCATCACCACCACGCGCAGCCGGAACATGCCGCTGGCGCTCTGCAGGAACAGGCAGCCGGTGAGCAGGACGGCCGAAACGGCGAACATGCCCCAGGCGCCGCGCGAAAAGGAGAAGAAGATGCCGGCGGTGATGATCAGCAGTGGCACCGCCAGCAGCGGCATGCGCGTCACCGGTCCGGTCAGGAGCAAATAGAGCAGATAGATGCCGGGCAGCACCAGGAACGGTCCAAACACGTTCGGATCCTGGAAGGCGCCGGCGGCACGGTCGTATTTGGTGAACATCTCGGCGCCCGGAAAGGCATGGAAGTAGCCTGCAATGCCAAGCAGCGAGGTGGCCACGGCCGAAACCACATAGGCAATGAAGATCAATCGGTAGAGGCTCGGCTGTACGGCTGTGATCGATGCGAAGAACACCGCGCTGAAGGCGAGAAACAGCGACACGGCGAGATAGAGCGGCGTGTTGGCGAGGTCCGCCATCTGCGTCATGGAGATCATGCCGCCGATGTTCATCGTCACCAGCAGCACCAGCAGCGGCGTTGCCGCGCGGGAAATCCGCAAGCCGAAAAGCGCCCAGATGGCAATCAGCCCCGCCATGTAGAGCTCATAGGGCGCCGGCTCGCTGATGACGAAGCCGGACAGCAGAATGCCGATGAAGACCGCGCCCGAGGAAATCAGCGCGACCAGCTTGGCGTTGACCACGACCTGCGGCAGATCATGGCTGATCGCGCTCAATAGGCGTTTTCCGTATTGAGCAGCCGGAGCGGCGTCAGGAACAGGATCCGCAAATCGAACAGCAGCGACCAGTTCTCGATGTAGTAGAGATCATACTCCGTGCGCATGCGGATCTTCTCGTTGGTGTCCATCTCGCCGCGCCAGCCATTGATCTGCGCCCAGCCGGTGACGCCGGGCTTGACCTTGTGGCGGGCGAAATAGCCGTCGACGACCTCGTTGTAGAGCAGGTTATGCGACTGCGCGGCGATGGCGTGCGGACGCGGGCCGACCAGCGATAGCGAACCCAGAAGCGAATTGAAGAACTGCGGCAGCTCGTCGATCGAGGTCTTGCGGATGAAGCGGCCGACGCGGGTGACGCGAGGATCGTTCTTGGTCACCGTCTGCTTGGCGGTCGGGTCGGCCTTGTCGGTATACATCGAACGGAACTTATAGACCTCGATGATCTCGTTGTTGAAACCGTGCCGCT
>NZ_RZRA01000857.1:0-2418 GCF_003998945.1 Mesorhizobium sp. M7A.F.Ca.CA.003.01.2.1
GGTTAATGGTGGTCTTGTCCCAGCTCTTCTCCAGCACCTTGCGGCGGCTGGTGGTGATGGCGACGGGCACAAGCGGCCGGCCCGAGAGGCGAGCCAGGAGAACGATACCAAGTCCTGCGTCTCGCGGCGTGCCGTGCGGAATATCTGCGATCATGGCGACGTTCTTGCCGACGGCGAGCGACTTTTTCAGGGCGATAAGCGCTTTCGCTCCACCCTTGTCGAGGTGCCTGGCATTTTCCCGCCCGCCCGAGCCGCGCACAGCCTCGATGCCGAATTTTTCCAGCATCAAGGCGTTGAGCTCGGCATCGGCGCTGCGCGAAACCATGGCGACCAGCGGCTTGCGCTTGGGATAATAGGCAGGCGTCAGCAGATGCTGGCCGTGCCACAAGGCGATGATGCCAGGCTCGAACTCGGTATAGGCACCGCCCGAAAACCGTGCCGATCCCTCGACGACGCGATTGGTGAGGCGCACGAAGCGGACGAACTGGGCGAACAGGCTGGCGATGGCGTTCTTGACGAATCGCGACTGCGCAAGCGGTTGGCGAATCTTGCGCCAGAAGGCCTTGGTCGTGCGGCTGCGTCCCCTGCCCGTGGGCGCGGCATCGCTTGCTGGCCCTTTCGCCAGGTCATGCTCCATCGAAGTCAACCGGCAGCCTTGTTGTCGGGGTCCAGCAGCCGGTGCAGATGAACGACGAAGTAACGCATGTGAGCGTTGTCCACGCTGGCTTGCGCCTTGGCTTTCCACGCCGTGTGCGCGGATTGATAGTCGGGATAGATGCCGACGATGTCGAGCCCGTCGAGATCGCGGAATTCGGTGCCGCCAAGCTTCTTCAGTTCGCCACCGAACACCAGATGCAAAAGCTGTTTCTTTCCGTCTTCCGCGGCCATGTCGGTCCTTCACATATCGTGAGTTTGTCACAGGTCTAGACCAAAGCCGCCGACTTTGGAACCTTTAGGGCGAGATGAATTCATCTCGCCGGGGAAAACGCTTTCACGTGTCCAGACCGGCGATGACGCCGGCGAGCACGGCCAGCAATTCACCGCTGCCGGCAGCAAGGGCGCCGTGACGAGTCACCTCGCCGGCATAAAGTGGAGCGCGGCCATGCTGGTCGAGCAGCTGGCCGCCGGCCTCGCGCAGGATGAGGTCGGCCGCCGCAATGTCCCAGTCATGCGCGTTCGGCTTGACGAAAGTGGCGTCCAGCGCGCCATTGGCGATCATGGCCAGCCGATAGGCGAGCGAAGGGCTGTAAGGCGCCCGCTTCAGCCGCGCCTGCCATTCGGCAGGCATCAGGTCGGTCAACTGCTTCAGCCCGGAAATCTCGGCCGTTTCCGCCAGCTTGCGAACCGCAATGCGCTTGCCGTTGCGGAAAGCACCCTGGCCGGGCAGCGCCCAATAGGTCTCCTCCATCGCCGGGCATTCCAGCACGCCGGCCAGCGTGCGGCCATGCTCGACGACGGCGACGCTGACGCACCAGGTGCGCTGGCCTTCCAGGAAACCGCGCGTGCCGTCGATCGGGTCGACGACGAAGGTGCGGCGTGCCGAAAGCCGGACCGGATCGTCAACTGTCTCTTCCGACAGCCAGCCATAATCCGGCCGCGCCGCCAGCAATGTTTCGCGCAGATAGGCGTCGGCCGCGTGGTCGGCCTCGCTGACCGGTGATGTGCCGCCCTTCATCCAGACTTGCGGGCTGTTGCCGAAGTAGCGCATGGCGATCACCCCCGCCTCGCGGGCGGCATCGCGCAGCAGCGGCAAGTCTTCGGTGGCTCCGGCAGTGGTCAGGTCATGCTCCGGCAAGGGTCATGCCTTCGATCAGGAGCGTCGGCGCCGCGGTGCCGAAATTGCGGTCGAGGTCATCGGCCGGCACCATGTTGAGGAACATCGTCTTCAGGTTCGAGGCGATGGTGACCTCGGCGACGGGATAGGCCAGTTCGCCATTCTCGATCCAGAAACCGGAAGCGCCGCGGCTGTATTCGCCGGTGACCATGTCGACGCCCTGGCCGAACACCTCGGTGACGTAGAAGCCGGTCTTGAGCGATTTGATCAGCTCTTCCGGCGACCGCTCGCCGGGTTCGATGGCGAGATTGGTGGAGGATGGCGTAACGGAGGAGCCGCTGCGTGCGCCGCGGCCGTTGGTGACGAGGCCCAGCTCCCTTGCAGCCGAGGTCGACAGGAACCAGTGGTTGAGCACGCCCTTCTCGACCATCAACAGCTTTTCGCCCTCGACGCCTTCGCCGTCGAACGGACGCGAGGCCTGGCCACGTCGCCGGAGCGGCTCGTCGGTGACGGTGATGGCGGAGGCGGCCACCTGCTTGCCCATCATGTCGCGCAGGAACGAGGTCTTGCGCGCGACCGAGGCGCCGTTGATGGCGCCGGCGAGATGGCCGGCGATGCCGCGCGCGACGCGTGGGTCGAACACC
>NZ_RZRA01000858.1:0-2412 GCF_003998945.1 Mesorhizobium sp. M7A.F.Ca.CA.003.01.2.1
CGTCCAAAGGCACGATTGCGGGCAAGAGGATGGTGCCGCAGGCATTCCGCGCCGATTACACCTCCGGCAAGAAGGCATCGGTGGTCGACATCCGCTTTGCAAATGGCAGGGTCACCTCGACGCAGGTCGTCCCGGCGCCGGGCAAGCGCGACCCCAAGAGTTGGGTGCCGCTCGGTGCCGGCGACCTGGCATCGGTGCTCGATCCGATGGCTGCCACCGTCATCCATGCCGACAGCCTCGACCAGGTCTGCGGCCGCACGGTAAAGTTCTACGACGGCGAGATGCGCGCCGATCTGACGCTGACTTACGCTTCGAAGGGCACGATCTCGGTGCCGGGCTACAAGGGCGACACGGTTACCTGCCGGATGGGCTTCGAGCCGGTGGCTGGCTATCGCAAGGGCCGCAAGGCGCTCAACTATCTCAAGAGCAAAAGCCGCATGATGGTGACGTTTGCACCGCTCGGCCAAACCGGCGTATATGCGCCGATCCATGCCACGGTGGGCACGCAGATCGGCACCTTGACCATCAGCGCCGGACGTTTCGAAGCGGTACAATAGCCAGGCGCAGAATTGGCGCGCCACTGGAGACAGAATGGGGCGCGCAACACTGATCGGCTTTTCGGCGGTCGCCATGTGGGCGCTGCTCGCACTGCTCACCGATGCGTCGGGCCAGGTGCCGCCGTTCCTCTTGTCGGCGATCACCTTCTCGATCGGCACCGGTGTCGGGCTGGTCGCGCGGCTGTTCATGCCGGCACCCGACAAGAGCCAGAAGATACCGCCGCAGGTGTGGCTGATCGGCATTGCCGGGCTGTTCGGCTACCACTTCTTCTATTTCACAGCGCTGCGCAATGCGCCGGCTGTGGAGGCGAGCCTGATCGCCTATCTATGGCCTTTGCTGATCGTGCTCGGCTCGGCGCTGATGCCGGGCGAAAAACTGGCCTGGAACCATGTCGTCGGCGCGCTGCTCGGCCTTGCCGGCACCGTGCTGATCGTCACCAAGGGCGGGGGCCTCGCCTTCGACGCCCGTTACGCCTTCGGCTATGCGATGGCCGCCGTTTGTGCCGTGCTGTGGTCGTCCTATTCGCTGTTGTCGCGGCGCTTCCCGTCGGTGCCGACCAGCATCGTCACCTGGTTCTGCGCGGCGACCGCGGTGTTGTCGCTCGCCTGCCACCTGGCGCTGGAACAGACGGTTCTGCCTGACGGTGCCGGCCAGTGGCTGGCCGTGCTCGGCCTTGGCCTGATGCCGGTGGGGGCGGCCTTCTATGCCTGGGACATCGGCGTCAAGCGCGGCAACATCCAGGTGCTGGGTGCTGCAAGCTACGCCGCACCGCTGTTGTCGACGCTGGTGCTGATCGCGGCCGGCGTCGCCGAGCCGTCGCTGCGCATCCTCGCCGCCTGCGTGCTCATCACCGGCGGGGCCGCACTTGCAGCGAAGTCGCTGTTCCTGCGCAAACCAGCGGCTGAGAGCGGAGCCAGGGCGTCCCAAAGCAGGGCCGGGGCATGACGATGCCGTTTGCCGGCGGCATCGACGCAAATGCCAATGCGACACTGATCTTTTCGCTGGCGGCGGCGGTGATCTACGCCTTTACGCTTGGCATGCCACCAACGCTCGCCCGCTCGGCGGCAAAGACGCTCGCCGTGGCGATGCTTGCCGTGTTGGCCGGGCTGCAGGGCGGCCCGCTGCTGCTCGCCGCCGCGCTCGCCCTCAGCGCCGTTGGCGACGCATTCCTGTCGCGCGACGGTGAAAAGGCCTTCCTCGGCGGGCTGGCCAGTTTTCTTGTCGCCCACATCGTCTATGTCGCGCTGTTCCTGCGCAGCGGTGGCGGGTTGGGGGTGCTTGGCGCCGAGTCGTGGCGCGGAGCGATCGCGCTCGCTATGGCGGTGTTTGCGGCCGTCATGCTGGCGGCGCTGTGGCGGCGCGTCGGTCCCGGCCTGCGTATGCCGATCGCCGTCTATGTCGCTGCGATCCTGGCAATGGGTATCTCGGCGCTGACCACCAGCAACGTCTCCGTGATCGGCGGCGCGCTGTTGTTCATGGCATCCGACGGGCTGCTCGCCACGGAGAAATTCCTGGTGGCCGCCATCTCGCCGCACCGCGCCTGGATGCGCTTCGCCGTCTGGGCGCTGTACTACGCCGCCCAACTCGCGATCACGCTTGGGTCCCTGCTATATCCGGGCTCTTATTGAGCTACGGTTGTTTCGGCTGCCAGCCGGGTGCTGCCAGTTCGAAGGCGGCAAACTCGAAGCCCGGCGCGACGGTGCAGCCGACCAGCGTCCATTCGCCGAGGCTGCGCGCCGATTGCCACCAGCCCGCCGGCACGACGATCTGCGGCCGCTCACCGGCTGCGAGATCGATTCCAAGCACCTGCTCCACAACGGTGCTGCCTTCTTCCCACATTGCCAGTGCCAGCGG
>NZ_RZRA01000859.1:0-2409 GCF_003998945.1 Mesorhizobium sp. M7A.F.Ca.CA.003.01.2.1
CAGCTTTGCCATGGCCGAGGACGCCGGCTGTGAGGCCTTCAAGTGGCCCGTGACGCGGGAGCAGACCCTGTTTGCCGCGGCACCGGCAACGCCGTCCGGAGCGGCACTGGCGGTTGGTGCGGCTGCGGACCTGGCGCTGGTGCCGGTAGAGAAAGCCGGTTTTGCGGTAGCGCCCGAACGTGCGCCGGCATCAGACAGTTTCGGGGCCGTCGCCAGCGTGGAGGTGCCATCCGAGGGAGCCATCCAGATAAGTCTCTCGGGGGAGGCCTGGATCGATGTCATCCAGGATGGCCAGGCCATCAAGTCGGCGGGCTACAGTGGCGTGAAAACATGCCCTGGCATCCGCAAGAGCGTGCGCTTCAAGCTTGCGCCCGGCCCGGCCACCGTTCAGTTCAGCGGCGCGAAAAAAGCTGAGTTGAAGGTTGCGGTGCTGGCGCCGGAATGAGGCGGCGCCAGGCAGGGGAGAGGCCTTCATCGGTGGTCCGATGAAAGCCCGCACTTTGTGTCAGCGGTGTTCGATCGCCGTCAGCGGACTGGCGCCATCAAGGCGAAGTGCGCGCCTTGCGGGTCCTGGCACTGCACGATCCAACTGCCGCCGGGGACCTCCATCGGCCCCATCAGGATCTTGCCGCCATTGTCGGTGACCCGTTTGGCCGCCGCGTCGATGGCCGCAACGTTGAAGTAGAATTGCCAGACCGGGACCGGGATCTGCGCGGGCTTGTTCATGATGCCGCCGCCGGATTCGGGGCCGGCCGTAAAAGTCTGGTACGTGCCCATCGGGCCCATGTCGAAATCGCCGGCGTCGACCCAGCCGAACTGGTCGGAATAGAAATCGAACGCGGCTTTCCAGTCCGACGTGTAAAGCTCGTGCCAGCCGATGTGGCCCGGCGTGCTGGCCGGCACGACAGGCTGGTCGGGACCGTTCGGCTGCAGGAACATGAAGGTCGCGCCTTGCGGATCGGCGACGACGGCAAAGCGGCCGACGCCCGGAATGTCGTCGGGCTGGCGGTGAACGGTGCCGCCGGCTTTCTCCAGCGATGCAGTTGCGGCATCGACATCCCTGGTGTGGATATAGCCGAGCCAGGCAGGCGGCATGCCCATCTTGGCGGCATCCTCGGGCAAGGTCATCAGGCCGCCGACGCCACGTTCGCCGACATTCATGACGATGTAGCGCGGCATGCCGGGTGCCTTATCGAAGGGCTGCGCCGTCCAGCCGACCACTTGGGTGTAGAACGCCTCGGCGGCGTCGAGATCTGATGTCATCAATTCGTACCAGAAGAAGGGCATCGGGGTTTTTGGCATTTTCGGTCTCCTCACCTTTCATGGATCGATCGTCGTCCACCATAGGACGATCCTCACGACGGAAATCCGACACCGCCCGGACAACAATGGGTGTGTGTGCCAAGCGTTCCCTGATTGCGCATCCAGCGGTTTTCGATTTCTCTGCGGTCATGAGGGGTTGTCGTCCATGCGCTTGATGTCGCTCACGCCCGAGCTTGTCGCACTGTGCCATCGGGAAGAGGCCGATCCCGGTCCGGACCCGAGCTGGACAGACATGAACGACGAGGACTTTCGAACCCTCGCCTTGCGACTGTCCAATGAAGCCGATGAGGGACCGTTATGGGTGTTCGCCTATGGGTCGCTGATCTGGAAGCCGGAATTCGAGTCGGTCGAGCAACAGCTCGCCACAGCCTTCGGCTGGCACCGCTCCTTCTGCCTCGACATGGTGCGCTGGCGCGGCAGCGCCGAGCAGCCTGGGTTGATGATGGCGCTCGAGCGGGGCGGGCGCTGCAACGGCGTGATCTATCGCTTGCCGGAGGGTGAGAAGCCGGCGCAGATCGAAAGGCTGTTGCGGCGCGAGATCAGCGACCATGAAAGCATCGAGACGGTTCGCTGGCTGCCGGTGCATACGCCGCAGGGTAAGCTGCGCGCGCTCGGCTTCTGGGTCGGCGTGAAGGGCAGGGGAACGTCGCTGAACCAGCCGCTGGACAGAGTGGCGAGCGTGCTGGCCAGAGCCTGCGGGCATATCGGATCCGGCGCCGAATATCTCTACAACACGGTCAGCCATCTCGAAGCATTCGGCATCCGCGACCGCAATCTGTGGCGATTGCAGGAATTGGTGGCGCAGGAGGTCAGGGCCATCCATGGCCGCAAGCTTGAGCCTGGCCTTTCGCTCGCACTGCAAGCCCGACCGCAGTCGCAATAATATGAGTAAAAAAATCATGTTATTGCCGAGCCTTTTCAGTGACTTGCGTCGAAAATTGACCAATTGATAAAAAAATAAAACGTGCTAGCCTTCTCCAAAAGAAAACATGGGGAACTGACGATGCCAGAAGGCCAATTCAGGGAAGGCATTGCGGGCGGCAGACTCTCGGCCGACCAGTATGCGGATAATTTTTCCGACCTGCA
>NZ_RZRA01000085.1:0-9300 GCF_003998945.1 Mesorhizobium sp. M7A.F.Ca.CA.003.01.2.1
CTATTCGCCACAGCAGCGACCGACGTTCAGAACGATGGTTGGCCGCATGCTCGGCCCGACCGGCCGTCGCATCGTGAAGTCGATCCTGAGCATGCGATAATGGCGCTGCGTTATGTTGCCTACTATCTGCCGCAGTTCCATCCGTTCCCCGAGAACGATGAATGGTGGGGCAAAGGGTTCACCGAATGGACCAACGTTGCGAAGGCGGAGCCGCTCTACGATGGCCATAATCAACCGCGCTATCCGACCGATTTCGGCTACTACGACCTTCGCGTCCTGGACACCATCCGCGATCAGGCCGAGGTCGCTAGGGAGCACGGGATCGACGCTTTCTGCTTTCACTACTACTGGTTCGACGGCCACCGGCTGATGGAGAAGCCGGTCGATGCTTTCCTGACCGACAAGAGCATCGACATGGGCTTCTGCCTGTGCTGGGCGAACGAAAACTGGACCCGCCGATGGGACGCCGCCGAGCACGAGGTTCTAATCGCGCAGACCTATGGTCCGGATTGGGAGTTGCGCTTCATCGAAAGCCTCTTTCCCTATTTCAAGGATCCCCGCTATCTGCGGGTCGATGGCAAGCCGTTGCTGGTCGTCTACCGGCCGCAGCATCTTCCTGACGCCAAGGCCGCAGGTAAGCGCTGGCGGGAGCATTGCCGCAAGATGGGTATCGGCGAAATTCACATCGTGAACGCGCTCGTTCACGGCAATAACGACTACGAGCAGTATGAGTTCGACGCAGGCGTCGAGTTCCCGCCGCACAACATGAAATTCCATGGTGTGAAGGAGATCGTGCCGACCTATAAGCCATTCGAAGGCTACCCGGTCGAATATGCCAACGTTGCGCGCGATTTCCTATCGAGGGACCATAGCCGCAAGCGGATCTATCGAACCGTTTTCCCCGATTGGGACAATACGGCCCGGGTAAAGAATCGCTCATTGATCGTTCTTGGCTCCACCGTTGCAAATTATGAGCGCTGGCTGCGGGGATCGAGTTCGCTGACGCGCGCCAATCGCGCGGAAGGCGATCAACTGGTCTTCATCAATGCTTGGAACGAATGGGCCGAGGGATGCTATCTCGAACCAGACCGGAGACACGGCCGGGGGTTCCTGGAGGCCACGCTTCGCGTGAAAAATGGCATGTCGATGGTTGACGATATTTACGACGTTGCGCCGGAACGCGTGCGGTTCGAACTCAGGCAGCAATTAGCGGCGATCCCCGAGGAAGCCAGGGACGCCGAAATCGCAAAGCTCCGTGCCGCAAAAATCCGGGAAGTCGCTGACCTCGATGGCAAGGTGACTTTGCTCAAGCAGGAAGCCAGCCGCTTGCAGTCCGGGAATGAAACCGCTCCTGAGCCGCAGCGCGAAATCACGGAAACTGCGGCGAGAAGCATTCAAAAGGCGCGGGACGCCCAAGCGGTTGAGCAACCTCAGCCGAAGCTGACGACGACGAGCCCGGCGGTCCTGACGATGCCTGAACCCGGTTCGATCAAGGTGCCCCTGAAGTTCAGGGTGGCGCACCGGCTTTACGACAGGCCAATGATGTTCAAGGCCGTCCGCTTTGCCTATCGTGCCGCGAAACGCGTGGTTAATCCGTCCTCTGCAACCGAGCCGGCGCAAAAAAAAAAAGTAATCGCTGATCTCCCGGACCAGGTTGCGATGGCCTCTAGTCGTCACCAGTTGGAAGGGCACGATGTCCAGGAGGTTTCGCTCGAATCCATTGGCAGGGTGGCGTCGAGCAAACAAGAAATGCTCACTTCGAACGAGGATTGCATTTGGACCGCGTTCTCTCCCTGCAACGTCGAGGCTGAACTAGCTCCGCGACTGCACGTCGCGAAAGGCGTGGTCAATGGCGACGAATTCGCTCGCATGCTGAAGACGGTTCCCTATGAGGCAGCGCCATTGCGGTTCGGTCGGTTTCACAATTGTGTGGCGCATCCGATCGCCGTGGCTCTCGTCACCCGGAACAACCAGGTCATCGCCGAAACGATGCGCATCTACCGCTATGTCAGGTCGCAAGTGACAGAGCTTGAATATTTGGTGGAAGACGATGCAGGCGCGCATCTGAAGGCTGAAACAGCGACCGAGATCGATGCGGACGTGATCATTCCCATGCACTACTCCCAAGCGTTCGGCCATGTGGTCTTTGATATGGTTCCACAATTGTTGGCGTTTCGTGATGAGATCATTGCTGAGCGGTTGCGTGTTGTCCTGTCGACGAAAGCGCCAAAATGGTTGATCAGGATGCTGTCGGTCTGGGGCTTCCTTCCACACCATTTTCTTATCCTCGACGCGGCCAGCACCGCTGTCTACAAGTTCCGTTCGGCCATTGTCTCCAATGCTCTGACCACGTTCACCACGTTCTTCCCGCATCCGGAAACAGCCGATCTGATGTCGCGAACGCTCGTGCTTCCCCCGGCGGTTCAAGACTATCGTGCCAGACGGATATATCTCGGGCGTTCAAGCGAAACCACAAATTCCGGTAGGACGATAGCCAACGAAGCCGCGCTTCAGGCTGCGCTGGTCAAGCGTGGTTTCAAGGTCATCGATCCGGCCGTGCTGGCTTATTCGGACCAGATCGACCTTTTCACAGATGCCGAAATTATCGTCGGAGCGCATGGGTCCGCCTTTGCCAACCTGATATGGTCGAAGGCGGGAACGGTGGTTTTCGACTTGATGCCCGACGCCTGGATCAATTTCTGGGGTGCCGGCGGCGGAGTAGTCGAATTATGGATCAGCCGTATCTGTGCCCTGAAGAAGTTCGACTACAATGTCATATTATGTGACTCTAATGGATCATCTGAAACGTGGCAGCCAAAGACCTATGCCATGCAGTCCACGGTTGACGTTGAAGTGGCCATGGACCACATCGATCAGGCGATAAAAGAGCTACACAAGGCCACCCGATGATTAGTCAGCGCGATTTTCAGGTCTTGTCCAATCTTGTTCGCAGGGACGTGAGCAGCAGGTTCAAGGGTTCGTTTTTCGGGATTGGTTGGGCGCTGTTAACGCCGTTGCTCACCCTTTCCGTTTTCACCCTGATGTTTGGCTCCGTGTTCGGCGTCAAATGGGCCGCCGCAGGTGCCAACCAGAACCACTCCGTCGGATTCTTTGCGCTTGCCCTGTTTTGTGGCCTCATGTTTTTCAACTTCTATGCCGAGGTTCTGTCCAAATCGACGGGGGCTATATTGAACAACGCGACCTTCGTGAAAAAGATCGTCTTTCCGATCGAAATTCTGCCGGCGGTGGTCACCGGTTCCGCGATGGTGCAACTCGGAATCAGTCTGGCCGTGCTGCTGGTCTTTACCCTGATCATAACCGGAAGCCTGTCGCTCTATATCTTGCTCGCTCCCCTTACGATTGTTCCTTTCGTCCTGCTGGTGCAGGGAATTGCGTGGGTCTTGGCCTCTCTGGGGGTCTATTTTCGCGACATCAGCCAGATGATCGGTCCGGTTCTGACGGCGTCCATGTTTCTCTCGCCCATGTTCACGCCCCGAACATCGATGCCGGAATGGCTTCGGCCCTGGGTGGTTTTAAACCCGCTGACGGTGCCGATCGAAAATTTCCGTGCCGTCGTCCTCATGGATACCCTGCCTTCATGGTGGGCGCTGGCCGCCTATTTCTGCGTTGCCTTGATCGTCGCGCTGCTAGGCAGGCTGTTCTTCGAGAAGACACGAGGGGGATTTGCCGATGTCATCTGAGCGCGATAGCCGGCCCTTTGCGATCAAGGTTCGCAACGTCACCAAGCGATACACGATGTTCGAGCGGCCGGAAGACCGCTTCAAGCAGATGATCGTGCCGCGATTGGAACGTTTAGTGGGCATGCAACCCCGCCGCTATTACAAGGACTTCGCGGCTCTCAACGACATCTCCTTCGAACTCGGCCACGGCCAAGTGATTGGCATCATTGGCCGTAATGGATCGGGAAAATCCACGCTGCTGCAAGTGATCTGCGGAACGCTTCCACCGACCAGCGGTACGGTTGAAGTCAACGGCCGGATCGCGGCCTTGCTTGAACTCGGTGCCGGCTTCAATCGCGAATTCACCGGGCGTGAGAATGTCCACCTCAATGCCTCCATTCTCGGCGTCCCACGGGAGGAGATGGCCTGGCGTTTCGAGCAGATCGAAAGATTTGCGGAGATCGGCGACTTCATCGATCAGCCCGTCAAGACCTATTCGTCCGGCATGTATATGCGACTTGCCTTCGCTACCGCGATCAATGTCGATCCCGACATCCTGGTCGTCGACGAAGCGCTTGGGGTGGGCGATGAGGCGTTCCAGCGCAAATGCATGGCCCGCATCGAGCAGATCAAGGACGCCGGAGCTACTATCCTGTTTACCTCGCATGGCGCCCAGACGATCATTCAATTGTGTACCAGCGCAATTCTCATCGATGGCGGCGAGAAGATATTGGAGGGCACACCCAAGCGGGTGGCCAGCCAATATCAGCGGCTTGTCAATCTTCGTGGCGAAGAGGCCAGACAAGTGCGTGAAGAGATCAAGACGCTTGCCGGCACTAGCGATTCGGACGGCCCGCCGGTGATTGGCAATCATGCACCAGCGACGAAGTTGCCGACGCAGAGACCCGAACAGTCGGAGATCGTTGATGATGGTTTTTGGGACCCTGCGCTTACCAGCCAGACCATCACGCCCTATGAAGAGACTGGTGGGCGCATTGCCGACGTGCGGATTGTCAACACCGGTGGGGAAATGGTCAACGTGCTGACCCAAGGCTGTGTCTACGCGGTGCAATATACCTTCACTGCAACCACGGACGTCGACGATCTCGCGTTTGGCACCCTGTTCAAATCCCCTTACGGTGTGGAACTGTGTGGGGGAAATACTGATCGGGTGCCGGATCTTCGGCTGAAGAGCTTAGGGGTAGGCGAGTCTGTGCAGGTCAACTTTGAGTTTAAGTGCCTGCTACGGGCCGGAGTTTATTTCATCAACGTTGGAGCGATGGGGAATGCAAATTTTGAAAGACAATACCTTCATCGCATACTTGATGCCGTGATCTTCAAGGTTATGCCGGCCCCGGATGAGATTGACTACGGCTTCTTCAGCCTGGGAATGACCTTCAAGTTGACCCCCGCTGATTTGACCTCGGACACGCCCCTAGTTCGCAAGATTGCAGCCGCCTGAATTTGTTCCGCATCCATTCGGGGCACCGTTCGATGACCAACGATCAAAGACTTCCAAGCGCTTATCATCGCACGGACGCCATCGCCCGAGCGATGGAGTCAGGCGACCATCGCCAGATCATCGGTGGAATGTGGGATGAAATCGGCCGCTTGCAATTCGACTTGCTGGTCGATAATGGCCTGCAGCCCCGTCACAGGCTGATTGACCTTGGCTGCGGCAGTTTCCGGGGCGGGGTCCACTTCGCCAATTATCTTGACGCGGGTAATTATTTCGGCGCGGACATAAATGCTAGCATCATGGACGCCGGATACGACAGGGAACTGGCGCCGTTGGGACTGGCCAACAAAGTGCCGCGGGCCAATCTGCTGGTGACCGGTGATTTTGACGTTGGCAAATTGGGTACCACGTTCGACTACGCCTTGGCCTTGTCGCTGTTCACGCACCTGCCAATCAACCTCATTCGAACTTGCCTTGAGAAGCTTCGGCCGACAATGGCGACTGACGGTAGGTTGTTCGCGACTTTTTTTGTGTGTGATGATGGCCTGCCATTGTGGCGGCCTATCTCACATCCGAGAGGCGGCATAACCACTTACGGTGACGCGGACCCGTATCATTATAAGGTCGCCGACATTGAGTTTATGGCGGGATCGACAGGCTGGCACATCGAAAGAGAAGTTCGCTTCGATCATCCTCGAAGCCAGCGCTGCTTCGTGCTAGCCACGGCGTGACGCACGCCGTGCCCCGTATTCGGCAACCGCCGCAGTACCATCTCTATGGGTTTGATACGCTGACGCCCGCCATCGGACCGCCCAGCCGTAGAGTTGCTGATCGATCTCGGTCAACGTCGCCAACAGGTCCAGGGTCGATGACGGCAGTTCTTCTCGCATCGTTCGGACCGGCGCTGCGTTGATCCGGAAAACGTTCGACGATGTATCGCCAAGCGCGGCGAAGATTGCGGCGTTGTCGGCCTCGAAATTCTCCACCAGCCCAACGTAATCGAAGCGAGCTAGGTTGGCTTTGGCCCGATCGAGGAGCTCGTCCGGCGGCAACCCGCCTGGCTCGATATCGCTCTTGCCGACCAACGAGGCGCCCCAGCCCGACGCCAGTTGGCATGCTTGATGATTCCACATGTGCGAAGCGAACTTGGAGTCAGCCGTCTCTCCTGCCCGAAAGAACATTTCAGCATCGTTGTCATGTGCCAACGTATTGATTTCATACTCATCTCTCGTCGCGCCACGACAGTAGCTGTAATATGAAAGCAGCCGTTCAACGGGATCCCGGAGGAAGGTAAAGCTGTAACGTCCCGTCATGAAGCGTTCAGCGTAATCGAAACCGAAATGGCCGGATACCATCATCAAGGGTTCGAGTTGTTCCGGTGTGCGGCTGAGATAATCGCCGTGCATGCAGCAATTTTCTCGACCATACAGCTCGGATGCCTTTGCAAGTATGGACGTCCCGGCGGTCTTCTGAATATGAAGGAATAGAGCAGGTATCATGCAGGTATCACATCCAGATAACGGAAAAGTGAAAACCTACTTGCGCTGACAGCGTCGCAGAGTCAATTGGGCTGTCGCCTTTCGAAAAGATGCGATCTTCCGACTTATAGGAGCGGGCGCGCGGGGGGCAGACGAGACCAACCCAGTCACCCGCTCGGCCATCGCTTCCATATCAGGAACTCTTTCCGCATCCGTCGAACGGCCGGTGCCTTGCCGCGATATTGAGCGCCGTTTCACGAACGATTTTGACCGACTTCCAATAGTCGTCATACTCGTCCCGATTGTCAGCTTTGAATGTCTTCAAGATATCATCATAGGCGTCCTGCAGAACCGTGCTCTCGGGGTTGAGATTGGTAACGACGACCAACCCGGTCGGCGCGCAGTCCGTGACAGTCACGGATAGATCGGGACGATACTTCAGCAGGGTGGGAACTACCTTCCATACGTCACCTGCCCACCACCCTGGAAAGTTGTTGTCAGCAGGTTCGATCGCCGTTTTCATATCCCTGGTGGTCATCTTGTAGCCGGGAGGGAGACAGTCGTGCAGCAGAATGATTGAGCCTTCCGCGCACTCTCTTTCGGTGTTGATGAAGTCGCGCAGGAGGAACTCGAACAGATGCATGCCGTCTAGAAAGGCCAAATCTACAGGCTTGCCCAAAATCTTGCTCGGACGCGTTTTCTTGAAAAAATCGTCGCTGGTCTGCTGATAGAGAAAGCAGCGGGGCTTGGAGCCAATGATGTTCTTTGCACAGACAAAGTAGGGATCGACCGCTACCGTTTCACACTTGGCCAGCTCAAGAGTATTTCCAAACTGGACTCCAACTTCGAAATAGGATCGCGGCCTTAGGGCCGAGTGGATATCGGCGATCGTCTCTAGGTAGCTTTTCCCGACGACATCTGGTCCGTGGTTGGCATCCTTCATTCGCAAGTACTCCAGGCGAGTCGATATTGATCTGTGTGGTTGCCGCTCGTATCATCGTGGCCTGACACTGCAATCAGATGACTTTGGCAAGGTCCTACAAACGGGCCGTCAGCCGCTCAACCACCTCGTCGCACGCGGTGTACCAAGATCTGCACCGCCAGCCGAACGTAGCGGCCATTTTACCGCAGTTGAGGCGTGAATTCGCAGGACGTTTCGCCTTCGTCGGATAGTCTGACGTCGAAATGCCGCGCACCGCAGCGTACGGCCTGCCCCTTTCCAGACTCGTTACGAAGACGCGCTGTGCAAACTCGGCCCAATTTGTGTCGCCGTCGCCCGCCACATGGTAGACGCCCCACTCCGCAAACTTCAGGTCCGCCTTGAGGTGCCGCGCCATATGAAAGATGCCGTCGGCGATATCAAGTGCCGATGTTGGATTTCCCCACTGATCGGCCACAACCGAAATCTCGTCGCGGTCAGCGGCCAGCCGCAGCATGGTTTTCACGAAATTCTTGCCGAACGGGCTGTAGACCCATGCCGTGCGCAGGATCAGATGGCGCGGATTGGCCGATGCAACCGCCTGTTCGCCGGCAAGCTTGGAGGCGCCATAGACGCTGCGCGGTGCAGTGGCGTCGGTCTCGACATAGGCGCCATGGGCGGTGCCGTCGAAGACATAGTCGGTCGATAGATGGATGACGGGAACGCCAAGCAGCGCCGCCGCTTGCGCCACCTTGCCGGCGCCGACGGCGTTCACCGCGAATGCCAGATCGGGCTCGTCCTCGGCCTGATCCACCGCCGTGTAGGCGGCAGCCGACACGACGATATCCGGCTTCACGGCCGCGATGGCTTCGATCACCGTGTCGGGTCTTGCAAGGTCGAGTTGCGGACGGCCAATGGCGATGACCTCAACGCCGGCGGCCGCCTGGGCGGCCTCCAGGAGGCTTGCCGCGACCTGCCCGTCGCGTCCGGTGACAACCAGCCTCACGCCGCCCCCTTGCGTGCTTCGCCCAGCCGTTCACCGGCGTAGCGCTGCTCGCGGATCGGTCCCCACCACCATTTGTTGTCGAGAAACCAGTCGACGGTCTTGGCGAGGCCGCTGTCGAAATTCTCATTGGGCGTCCAGCCCAGGTCCCGGCCTATCTTCGAGGCGTCAATGGCATAGCGGCGATCGTGACCGGGGCGGTCGGTGACGAAGGAAATCAGGTCGCGATAGCTCTTGCCCCCTGCCCGCGGCCGCCTGCTGTCGAGCAGATCGCAGATCGTCTCGACGACGCCAAGGTTCGTCCGCTCGGAATTGCCGCCGACATTGTAGCTTTCGCCGGACAGTCCCCTGGTCGCGACAAGTTCCAGCGCGCGTGCGTGATCCTCGACGAACAGCCAGTCGCGCACATTGGCGCCGGCGCCATAGACCGGCAGCGGCTTTTCGTCGAGCGCATTGAGGATGACCAGCGGGATCAGCTTTTCGGGAAAGTGATAGGGTCCGTAGTTGTTCGAGCAATTGGAAAGCACGACCGGCAGGCCATAGGTTTCGTGCCAGGCCCGCACCAGATGGTCCGAGGCCGCTTTCGAGGCGGAGTAGGGCGAGGATGGCGCGTAGGGCGTTTCCTCGACGAACATGCCGCCATCGAACGGAAGATCGCCAAACACCTCATCGGTCGAGACATGATGGAAGCGGAAATGGCTCTTCCTGTCCTCGGGCAGGCCGCGCCAGTACTCCAGCGCGGCATTGAGCATCTTGTAGGT
>NZ_RZRA01000860.1:0-2406 GCF_003998945.1 Mesorhizobium sp. M7A.F.Ca.CA.003.01.2.1
CGCCATAACCGCACCAGGCGCCGGACGACAGGCCGGCCGTCTGCGGCGATGAAATCTCCAGGATCGTGTCTTCGCCCCTGGCCTCGCTCAGCACATGCGGCGCAAGGTTCAGCACCTTTTCGCCGATTCCCGGCCCCGGCCATGCCGGCTCCGCGACCCAGCGGCCGGGTCGCTCGTCATAGATCGCTGCCGGCCGTGCGGGATCTTGAATCCAGGCGCGCAGCATCGGCTCGTCGGCAATGCCGGTGTTTATGCCCTTGAGATATTGATCCCACCAGCGCAGGCACTCCTGCAGGAAGCCGATGCGCGGTCCCGGCATGGCGAAGTGCGGATATTTATGGCCCCAGGGTCCAATCAGCCCTTTACGGGGACCGCTTAGCTTTTCCAGCATCCGGAAGATCGGATTGGGATAACCGTCGGCCCAGCCGCCGACGGCGTAGACCGGGATTTCGACATCGGAATATTCCTCGCAGATCGAACCGTGCTTGTAGAAATCGTCGCGGCGCTGGTGTTCAAACCAGTCCTGCATCCAGATGCCATTGCCATTCAGCCGTTGTTTCCAAAGATCGCGCCAGCGGTCGCCGACAATGAGCGGGTCGGGCGGGGTCATGGCGATGGCCCAGGCGGTGGTTCCCCACATCAGATTGTCGCACATCATCGCGCCGCCGAGATAATGCACGTCGTCGTTATAGCGGTCGTCGGTCGAGCACAGCGAAACGACGGCTTTCAGCGCCGGCGGCCGGCGGGCCGCGACCTGCAGCCCGTTGAAGCCGCCCCAGCTGATGCCGATCATGCCGACGCTTCCCGAGCACCAGGATTGCCTCGCCAGCCATTCGATGACCACCAGGCAGTCATCCTGCTCCTGCTTCAGATACTCACCCTTGCACAGCCCTTCGCTGTCGCCCGAGCCGCGCATATCGACCCGCACGCCGGCATAGCCGTGACCGGCGAAATAGGGATGCGTCAGCGCATCGCGCTCCACCGTTCCGTCACGCTTGCGATAGGGCAAATATTCGAGGATCGCCGGCACGGGATCGCTCTCCGCGTCTTCCGGCAGCCAGACACGCGCCGCCAGCTTGACGCCATCCGGCATCGGAATCCACAAATTCTCGATCTCGCGGATTTTGCGCGGGAAATCGGTGACGATGCGGATATCTTGCATGGCGGCTCCTCTCAACGCCCCGGCCGACACTTGCGCCGGTGGCGATCCTTATGTGTTCAGCGGGAAATGGCAGGTTAGACGGCTGTCGCCGACCGAGGCCGGGACGGGGACATCCAGCGCGCAACGGCCCTCGGCCTGCGGGCAGCGTGTGTGAAACTCGCAGCCTGAGGGGCGCGCCAGCAAGGACGGAACGTCAGCCGGCAGCGTGATGCGCTGGTGCACCCGATCTGGATCGGGCTCGGGGTTGGCGGACAGAAGGGCCGCCGTATAGGGATGATGCGGGGCACGGAAGATCGCTTCGGTTTCGCCCTGCTCGACGAAGCGTCCGAGATACATCACCGCCATGCGGTCGGCGATCTGGCGCACGACATGCAGATTGTGGGTGATGATCAGCATCGACAGGCCCATGCGGTCGCGCAGGTCGTTGAGCAGGTTCAGCACCTCTCCCTGCACGGAGACGTCGAGGCCGGCGGTCGGCTCGTCGGCGACGACCAGCACCGGGTCCAGCGCGATCGCCCGCGCAACGCCGACGCGGCGCGCCTGGCCGCCGGATAGCTGGTGCGGGTAGCGGTCGGCGAAATCGCGCGGCAGACCGACCAGCGCAAGAAGCCGTGTGACTTCAGCGTTGAGATCGCGATCCGACAAACCGTGGATGACGAAAGGCTCCGACAGCAGCGAGCGCACGCTGAGCCGCGGCGACAGCGATCCGACCGGATCCTGGAACATCATCGGCATGCGCCGCCGCACCGGTTTCATCGCGGCGTTGGACAGGCCTTGCAGTTCCTGTCCTTCGAACACGATCGTGCCTGCTTTCACCGGCTGAAGACCGTTGAGGGTGCGCGCCAGCGTCGTCTTGCCCGAGCCGGATTCGCCGACCAGCGCGAAGGTGCTGCCTCGTTGAAGCGTGAAGCTGACGCCGGAGACCGCTTCGATTTCGGTGGCCCGCCCCGCGAGCCTGGCGGACAGGCCGCCAACCCGAAACGAGACGCGCAGGTCGCTGACACGGAGCAGGTCTTCGTTCATGCGCTCATGGCCCCCAGTGGAACGTCCGCGTGCCAGCAATGGGCGATATGAGATCCGCCGACAGGGGCGTTGGGAGGCGTCGTCAGGCATTGGGCGTCGGCGCGATCGCAGCGCGGCTGGAAGACGCAGCCGCTTGGTCGGCGGCGCAGGTCCGGCAAGGTCCCGGCAATCGTCGGCAGCCGGGGCACACGCTGCGACAGCCGGGCGGGATCGCAGGCCAG
>NZ_RZRA01000861.1:0-2406 GCF_003998945.1 Mesorhizobium sp. M7A.F.Ca.CA.003.01.2.1
CTGATGCAGTCGATTCGGCTGCATCAGTTGCGGCGTCATCACCAGCGACTGCGATTGTCGTAGCTGTAGTTTGGCCGCCAACGCCATGGTTCGGTTTCAAACGCCTCGTCTACGCATCCGGACTTCCGGAAAGGAATTTTGCAGCCGGCCATAGAAACTGGCCCGGCTTTTGCTTGTCAAGGCAATTGGTAGCAAAACTCGCTTACCGGAGCGTTATCTCGGAGCAAAATCGAGGAAAAAGCGCCGCGCGAACCGCAAAAATCGTGTCAGGAAACAAATTTCACGCTCAGAGGGTGAAACCCTCGCCGAGGTAAAGTCGCCGCACATCCGGGTTTGCCACCACTTCGTCGGCCCTTCCATGGGTCAGCACCTGGCCGGCATGGATGATGTAGGCGCGGTCGATGAGGCCGAGCGTTTCGCGCACATTGTGATCGGTGATGAGGACGCCGATGCCGCGCGCCGTGAGGTGGCGCACCAGTTGTTGAATATCCGCGACGGCGATCGGATCGATGCCGGCGAAAGGCTCGTCGAGCAGCATGTAGGCCGGACGCGTCGCCAGCGCTCGCGCGATTTCCAAGCGTCGCCGCTCGCCGCCCGAAAGCGACATGGATGGCGCCTTGCGCAGATGGCTGATGTGGAATTCCTCGAGCAGTTCGTCGAGATTGCGCTCGCGCACCTTGCGGTCCTTTTCGACCACTTCCAGCACGGCGCGGATATTCTGCTCGACATTGAGGCCGCGGAAGATCGATGCTTCCTGCGGCAGATAGCCGATGCCGAGGCGTGCACGACGGTACATCGGCATCGACGTGACATCGAAGCCGTCGATCTCGATCGTGCCTTCATCCACCGGCACCAGGCCGGTAACCATATAGAAACAGGTCGTTTTGCCGGCGCCGTTGGGGCCGAGCAGTCCAACTGCCTCTCCGGCGCGCACGCCGATGGTGACGCCGCTGACGACCTTGCGGCCCTTGTAGCTCTTGGTCAGCCCCTTGGCGATCAGGGTTCCCTTGAACTTTCCCGCATCGACGGTCACCGTGGCCGGCGCCGAAAGCTTGCCGGCGGCCCGTCCCGGAAGACGCGCCGTCAGCGACGACAGGCTGGCCATCAGGGGTTCGTCGCTCCCGATTTCGGCGGCGGCGTGATCGACATCTGGACACGTTGCCCAGCGCATGGATCCACCTGAGCCAGCCCGCTTTTCATCTGCACGGTAAGTTTGCAGCCCACCAGAACGTTGTCGTTTTGCGACAGAACGACCTTTTTGCCCGAAAGCACCAGCACCTGGCTCTTCATATCGAAGCTGCCTTGATCGCCGGTCGCGATCTGCGCATCCGACTTGATATAGACCTTGTCGGAGATCTCCAGGTGGTCGATGTTGGCCGAGCCCGTCATCGCCGCACCCGCGGCCTCCGTGCCCTTGGCAGCGGCGTTGGGGTCCTTGACGTAGTAGACCGTCATCTTGCCGGCCTTCATCAATGTCGGCCCCTGGACGACGCTGACATTGCCCGTGAAGATGGCGACACTGTCGGCCTGGCGGACTTCCAGCTTGTCGCTCTCGATCTGGATCGGCTTGTCGCCGGACAGTTTGAGGCCTGATTGACTGGTCGTCTGCGCCCATGACGGCACGAGTCCGAGCAGCAGCAACGCTGAAGTTGCAGCCGCGAGCCGCGTCGAACTACTGAGCCGCATTGGTTTCTCCGCTGTTTCCCTGTGCCGCCTTCAGGGCGGCGGAATCGATGTTGACGCGCACTTTGTTCTCGAAAACCAGAATCTTGCCATTGTCCTGGACCGACATCGTATCCGCCGTGATCCGCGACCCGCCACGGCTGACATCGACGGGATCTCCTGTCTTCATAGTGCCTTTGCCCATGTCGAGGAAGACCGATTTGAACTTGGCCTGCATGCCGTCGGTCGTGGTGATCGTCACGTCGCTGGTCAGGTTCATCGTATTGCCGTCGCGATCGTAGGTGCCGTGCGAGGCCTTGACCGCCGCCACATTGTCGGACGCGATCGGCACCTTGGCGTCGATGCCTTCCAGCTCGATGATACCTTGCGTGCTGACATCCTGAATGGCACGCAGCGCCGTCATCGAATAAGGCTGCTTCTGCTTGGTGAAACCGTTGAGCTTGGGATTGGCCATCACCAGCTTGCCGTTGGAAAAGGCAGTGCCTTCCGCCTGAATCTTCACCGAGACGGGTGCGGCGAGATAGGAATAGACCGGGAAAGCGACCGCTATCAGTGCTGCGGCCACCGGCACGGCAAATTTGAGAACGCGCACGCGGCGCGAATGACGCTGTGCACGGTCGAAAGCATCGCCGCGCGTCCGGCCGTCCGCCGGGGGAGCCAACACCGCCTCGGCGTCGGTCGGTTCAATCGGTCGCGCTAACATTCACTGCTTTCTTCTAACCC
>NZ_RZRA01000862.1:0-2403 GCF_003998945.1 Mesorhizobium sp. M7A.F.Ca.CA.003.01.2.1
AGATGCCCTTGGTGAGCCTGCCCGAATAGATGCGCGCAAAGGTCAGCGAACCGACGAACGGGTCGTTCATGATCTTGAAGGCGAGCATCGACAGCGGCTCGTTGTCGTCGGCATGACGCTCGATCTCGGCGTCGGTCTTGGCATCGACGCCCTTGATGGCGGGAACATCGGCCGGCGACGGCAGATATTCGACAACGGCGTCGAGCAGCGGCTGCACGCCCTTGTTCTTGAAGGCCGAGCCACAGAACATCGGGTAGAACTTGACCGCGATGGTGCCCTTGCGGATCAGCGCGCGAATCTCGTCATTCGACGGCATCTTGCCTTCGAGGTAATTCTCAAGCGCCGTCTCGTCCATTTCGACGGCAGCCTCGATCATCTTCTCGCGGTATTCTTCGGCACGAGCCTTGAGGTCGTCCGGGATCTCGACGATGTCCCAGGCAGCGCCCAGCGTCTCGTCGCGCCAGACCAGCGCGTTCATCTCGACGAGGTCGACAACGCCCTTGAACTCGGTCTCGGCGCCAATCGGCAGCTGCATGACAACAGCATGCGCACCGAGGCGCGAGCCGATCATCTCGACCGAGCGATAGAAGTCGGCGCCGATCTTGTCCATCTTGTTGCAGAAGATCATGCGCGGAACGCGATATTTGTCGGCCTGGCGCCAGACAGTCTCGGTCTGCGGCTCAACACCGGCATTGGCATCGAGCAGCGCGATGGCGCCGTCGAGCACGCGCAGCGAACGCTCGACCTCGATGGTGAAGTCGACGTGGCCGGGGGTGTCGATGATGTTGAAGCGGTGCATCTTGCCGTCACGAGCCTTCCAGAAGGTCGTGGTCGCGGCGGACGTGATGGTGATGCCGCGCTCCTGCTCCTGCTCCATCCAATCCATGGTGGCAGCGCCGTCGTGGACTTCGCCGATCTTGTGCGACTTGCCCGTGTAGTAGAGGACGCGCTCGGTGGTCGTCGTCTTGCCGGCGTCAATATGCGCCATGATACCGAAATTGCGGTAGTCTTCGATTTGGTATTCGCGGGCCATCGTAGCTGCCTCTCAGTCTCGTTCGCGCTTTACCAGCGGTAGTGCGCGAAAGCGCGGTTGGCTTCAGCCATCTTGTGGGTGTCTTCACGCTTCTTGACAGCGGTGCCGCGGTTGTTGGCCGCGTCCATCAGCTCGCCGGAGAGGCGGTCGACCATCGTGGTCTCGTTGCGGTTGCGGGCCGCAGCAATCAGCCAGCGAATGGCCAATGCCTGGCGGCGCTCGGGGCGCACGTCGACCGGAACCTGGTAGGTGGCGCCGCCGACACGACGCGAACGCACTTCCACATGCGGCGCGACATTGTCGAGCGCCTGATGGAAGACGGTGACCGGCTCCTGCTTGGTCTTCGACTGAACCTGGTCGAGCGCGCCGTAGACGATGGTCTCGGCGACCGACTTCTTGCCGTCATACATGACGGCGTTCATGAACTTGGTGACGATCAGATCGCCGAACTTCGGGTCCGGATTGATCTCACGCTTTTCTGCACTGTGACGACGCGACATGGCTTTTGTCTCTCAATCTCATAGCCCGACGCACTCAAGGAGCGCCAAGGCCGGAAAATCTTACTTCGGACGCTTGGCGCCGTACTTCGAACGGCGCTGCTTGCGGTTCTTCACACCCTGCGTGTCGAGCACGCCGCGGATGATGTGGTAGCGAACGCCCGGAAGATCCTTGACGCGGCCGCCGCGGATCATCACCACGGAGTGCTCCTGAAGGTTGTGGCCTTCGCCGGGGATGTACCCGATCACTTCAAAACCATTGGTCAGGCGGATCTTGGCCACCTTGCGCAGCGCCGAGTTCGGCTTCTTCGGCGTCGTTGTATAGACGCGCGTGCAGACGCCCCGCTTCTGCGGGTTCTGCTGCATGGCCGGGACCTTGTTGCGCTTCACCGGCGCAATGCGCGGCTTGCGGATCAGCTGGTTGACGGTAGGCATTAAACCCTCTTGTCTCTCAATTCCGTGTCTCGCCCGGTCAGGGCCGCTCAAAGCGTCATTTCCATACGCAAATTCGGGCCATAAACCGCGCCTCGCGGTCTTGCCCGAACAAAAGGCAGAGGAAGCGGAAGCCGCTTCGTGCACGCCGGAAATGTCTTTTCGCTCGTAAAACGAACCCTGTTTGAGGCAAACTCCAAAGCGTGTCGCTTCGGAAGGGAGAGCCTCACATCGGTTCTGACTGGGCGGCTTCTACCCGTAAGACCGCGGACCGTCAAGCCCGGAGCACCAAATATTGCGCGCCGACCAAGGCTTGGCAGCCATGCGAAAACCGCATGTAATTTTCTTTCGCATTTTTGCAAGAGCGAGGAAGAAAGTGACAAGCCTTCAGGCAAAGTGAATGGGTTTGCGCTGTCGCGCGGCCTTGCTTCATGCGAAAAG
>NZ_RZRA01000863.1:0-2400 GCF_003998945.1 Mesorhizobium sp. M7A.F.Ca.CA.003.01.2.1
AGACCGAGGCGCGGCTGGCGGTGTCCGGCTGCGGCTCGCTGGTCGAGCGCGACACCCAAGGCGTCGTGCTGTTCGATATTGGCGGCGGTTCGTCGGAAATCGCGCTCATCGATCTCGCCGGCCGCCGTTCGCCGAGGTTGGCCAATCATATCGTGTCGTGGACGTCGCTGCCGGTCGGCGTCGTCTCGCTGGCCGAGCGCTTTGGCGGCCGCACGGTGACGCGCGAGATCTTCGCCGCCATGGTCGATGACGTTGCCGGCCGGCTGGCCAGCTTCGACGGTCGCGATCGGCTGAGCCATCTCAAGGCCAGCCCGAATTTCCATCTGCTGGGCACGTCCGGAACGGTGACGACGCTGGCCGGTGTCCACCTTGAACTCGAGCGCTATGATCGCCGCCGTGTCGACGGGCTGTGGATGGACCGCGACAGCGTCGACCGCATGGTCGAAAGACTGGTTGGCTGGGATTTCCAGCAGCGCTGCGCCAACCCTTGCATCGGTGCCGATCGCGCCGATCTGGTACTGGCCGGCTGTGCTATCCTCGAAGCGATCCGCGCCGTATGGCCGTCCGAGCGGTTGCGGGTCGCCGATCGTGGCCTGCGCGAAGGTATTTTGAGCGAATTGATGGCCGATGATGGCGTCTGGCGCAACGATGGGCGTGGCAGAGCGTGAACAGTCGACCCCCACTCCGTCGAGCTACGCTCGACACCTCTCCCCCGATCGACGGGGAGAGGAAAGGCGTGAACTTATGCAGGCTGGCTCCCTTCCTCTCCCTCCGGAGGGGGGAGAGGTGGCTCGGCGAAGCCGAGACGGAGTGGGGGAAGCCCTTCACGAAACGCGCAGACGTCGAAAAATGAGCACAACTCGACGAGCGAGAAAACCCGGACCAGAAATCAGGCAATGACCAAGAAACCGGAAAAACCAGGATCCGCCAGCATTCGCGTGCTGAAGACGCGGATCAAGAAGAAGAGCGGGCTGAAGGAATCGTCGCGCCGTTGGCTGCAGCGCCACATCAACGATCCCTATGTCCAGCGCTCCAAGGCCGACGGCTATCGCTCACGCGCGGCCTATAAGCTGATCGAGATCGACGACAAGCATCATCTGTTGAAACCCGGCATGAAGGTGATCGACCTCGGTGCCGCCCCCGGCGGCTGGTGCCAGGTCGCCGCCGCGCGGACGAAATCGACGGCCGACAAGCCGCATGTCATCGGCATCGATTATCTCGAAATGGACGCCGTGCCCGGCGCACCGGTGCTGCTGATGGATTTCCTCGATCCGCAGGCGCCGCAGAAGCTGGCCGAGGCGCTGGGTGGGGATCCCGATATCGTGTTGTCCGACATGGCGGCACCGACCACCGGCCACAAGCGGACCGACCATATCCGCACCATGCATCTGTGCGAGGTGGCGGCCGATTTCGCGCTGTCGGTGCTGAAGCCAGGCGGGCACTTCCTTGCCAAGACCTTCCAGGGCGGCGCCGAAAACGAACTGCTCTCCATGCTCAAGAAGAATTTCCGCTCGGTCCATCACGTCAAGCCGCCGGCGTCGCGGGATGAATCGGTCGAGCTTTATTTGCTGGCCAAGGATTTCAAAGGGCGAGATCTTCCTTCTCCCCTGGGAGAAGGTGTCGCCGAAGGCGACGGATGAGCTCCAGGGAGCGCCAACGTTTCACTCCGCTGGAACACCCCTCATCCGTCTCGGCGCTTTCGCGCCGATCCACCTTCTCCCACAGGGGAGAAGGCAAGAGGGAACTACTTCCCCGCCGTGCTCGTTTCCAGCGTCTTGGGTGTGGTCAGGCGGCCGTGGCCGGAGATGGCGTTGCCGGCATCGGGCGCCAGCCGCATGAACGACAGCGACGCGGCGGCGGAAATCGCCGCGACGACGAAAAACGCGGTGTGGAAATCCGCCAGCGTCAGTGACCTGTCGTGCAGGCTCGTGGACACCTCCAGGATTCCGCCGGCCAGCGCCACGCCGAGCGCGACCGACAACTGCTGGAACACCGCCGTGATCGGTGTCGCCTTGCTGGTGTCTTCAGCCGAAACCTCGGCATAGGCGAGCGCATTGACGCCGGTGAAGAACATCGAGCGGATGAAGCCGCCGACGAGCAGCATGGCCAGCATCAAGAGATAGGGTGTGTCGGGTGTGAACAGGCCGTTGATGGCGATCGAGGCGGCGGCGACCAGAGAACCGACAACCAGGACGCGGCGGAAGCCGGCGACGCGGAAGATCAGCGCGGTGACAAACTTCATCCCGATGGCGCCGATCGCCGAGACGAAGGTGATCATGCCGGACTGGAACGGCGTCAGCCCAAAACCGATCTGGAACATCAGCGGCAGCAGGAACGGCACGGCACCAATGCCGATGCGGAACAGTCCGCCGCCAAGCACCGAGGAGCGGAACACCTGGT
>NZ_RZRA01000864.1:0-2395 GCF_003998945.1 Mesorhizobium sp. M7A.F.Ca.CA.003.01.2.1
GTACTGACAGCTCTGACCGGATTGCCACCGCATGGTGTCGACGGTCGACGCAAACATTGTCGGTTCGCAACTTGTATGCAACTCATGTTTCTCCTGGCCCTCTGCGGCCAGACGGCGCTTTCGGGAACGGCGCATGCGGCTGCCGCCAAAGACGGCAGACCAGCGGGAACGGTCATCGCACCGGCTCCAACTGCCTACGAGCTGCAGCTTCTTTATGCCGACCGCACATGGATATGGAAAAACGGCGCGGCCTTTTTCGCGCAGGACAATCGACGTCTCCAGGCCTGGACGTCCGGGCAGGACACCACGTCTGTCGCGGAGGGTAGATGGCTGGTGACCAAGGATGGCAAGATGTGCATGGAGCTCGCCTGGCGATCGAAAGGTTACACCGGCGAGCAGCACCGCACCTGCTACAGCCACCGCATTCAGGGCCTGAATATCGAGCAACGCAAGGATCCGGACGGGGAATGGTACGGTTTCAAGCGATCTCCCGAGGATCCTTCCGACGAATACAAGAAATTCGAAGCAGGCGACACCAAGGGCGCGCAGTTCGAAGTGACCCGCAAGCTGGTCGATGCCAAAAAGTAGGCCGCGCTTCCGGCCGCGCTGAGATGGCCGGGCTGTTCTTCCCGTGCGCCTGTCGTGGAACCCGCGAATCGCTTATGGTTGAGTGGCTCGGCAGGCGCTCGGCGCGCCGAGCGCATTTAGTCGCATTCAACTGCATCGCCTGGACGACAAGACGATGGCCTGCCATACGGTTTTGATGAAATTTAATAATTAGTGATATCTAATATAACGTGTGATGTGCGAGTGGTCACTCATGCGGCGTGGAAGCGGCCCAAGTATAGTATGTCGCAATGCGCCCCTGGCTTATACTTGATAGCAAGGGACAGAGGATGAGAAATTCCGCGAGCGTATTTCGCTCAAGCAAGAATGTCGTATCTATTGCCGCGGCTGTGGCGCTGAGCTCTATGGTTGCAGGTTGTCAAGGTATGGACGCAACTGAAACCGGTTCGGTCCTTATCAGGCCCATCGTCCACCCGGTCCGCAGTCAGCCCTCGGTCCAGCCCGTGCAGGCCAGATTTCTCGTGCGCTCGCTCCGGGCCGACCTTCCGATCCAGATGACAAGCACAATAGGGACCGAAAGTGCCTACGCCTTTGCACCGCCGCAACGGATCAAAGCCAGCACGCCGGCGCCGGTGAACATCTCGTTCAATCCGGGCGATGGCAGCACGTTCTCGGGCGGCTCGCCTTATATCTGCAGCCCTAGCGGATTTGGCCAGCGCGCGAACTGTCACCCCCGCTATCTCTGACCCGTCGGGCGACGACCGGCGCTGCCGCCCTCACTGGCGGCAGTTTCATGGGCCTGGTCTTCAGTCCGAAAAAGGGAGCGGCCGTCCTGACAATCGTATCGATGTCTGAAAGCTCCGGCACAAAGCCAAGATGTTCGCGTGCGCTTCCCGGGTCGGCGTAGAGCTCCGCCGGATCTCCGGCGCGTCGGCTCCTGAACACTGCCGGAACCGGCCTCGACGTGATTCGGCCGACCGCCTTGACAATCTCCTTGATGGAGACGCCCCGCCCTGTGCCGAGATTGACCGCAAGGCTTCGCCCGCCACCCTCGATATGCATGAGCGCTTTCAGGTGGGCGCGGGCCAGATCGGTGACGTGGATATAATCCCTTACGCAAGTGCCGTCCGACGTGTCGTAGTCGGTGCCGAAAACCTCGATCGCGTCGATGATGCCCGATGCGGCCATGAGCACTCTGGGAACCAGATGGGTTTCCGGCGAATGCCACTCACCGAGCTCGCCATCGGGATCGGCGCCACAAGCGTTGAAATAGCGCAGGATCGCAAATTTCATTCCGTACGCGGACGCATAGTCGCCGATGATCTGTTCACCCATCAGCTTGGTGCGCCCATAGGGGCTGATCGGATTTTGCGAGGAGGTCTCGCGAACCGGCAACGCCTCCGGCACGCCGTAGGTCGCACAGCTGCTGGAGAAGATGATGTTTTCGATCGAACTCGCGCGTGCGGCATCGAGCACCGCGATGGTGCCTGTCACATTGGTCGAATAATATTCGGCCGGCTCGCGAACGGACTCTCCGACATAGGCCAGCGCAGCAAAATGGATCACGGCCGTCGGCCGGTGCGTTTCCATCGCCCGCCGCAGTGCATCCCGATCCCGGATATCGCCGACGACAAGCGGCCCCCAGGCGACGGATCTCTCATTGCCGCGGCTCAGATTGTCGAAAACCACCGGCATGTAGCCGGCGGCGGCCAACTGCTTGCAGGTGTGGCTGCCGATGAAGCCGGCTCCACCCGTCACCAGGACCGCCGGCCGGCTCATGAAGCAGCAGCTCCTCTGGCGATGTGACTTCCGTAGAGCAGGGTATCAA
>NZ_RZRA01000865.1:0-1256 GCF_003998945.1 Mesorhizobium sp. M7A.F.Ca.CA.003.01.2.1
CTCCAGGATGAGTGGACAGATGCCGCGGCGCATCTGGTCGAGCGCGGCATCTGTCCACTCATCCTGGAGCGCGGCGAAAGCGTTGGGGCCGCACTGCTCGAATGGGGCCATGTGCGGGTGTTCTCGCCTTGGGAATACAACATCGACGCGGCGGCGCGGGCGCTGCTCGACCGCTCCGGCTGGACGGCGCCGGACAGCCAGGGCCTGCCGACCGGCGGCGAGATCGTGCGCGACTATCTGGCGCCGCTTGGCCGGCTTCCGGCGATCGCCGCCAATCTGAAGCTCGGCGCCGAGGTCACCGCGATCACCCGTCAGGGGCACGACAAGGTCGCCAATGACGGCCGCAAGGACGCGCCCTTCGTCATCCGCTACCGCGATGGCGGCGGTGAGCACCGCTTTCTCGCACGCGCCGTCATCGACGCATCCGGAACATGGTGGCGGCCAAACCCGATCGGCATCGACGGGCTGCCGGTTGCCGGCGAAGGCAAGGCGTCGGCACGCATCGCCTATGGCATTCCCGACGTGGTCGGCAAGGCGAGAGAAGACTATGCGGGCAAGCGCATCCTGGTCATCGGCGGCGGGCACTCGGCCATCAACGTCGCGCTGGCGCTGATGGAGTTGCAGGATGGCGTGCCTGGCACCGAAATCTTCTGGGCGCTGCGGCACGCCAGCATCGAGAGATTGCTCGGCGGCGGGCTGAACGACCAGTTGCCGGAACGTGGCGCGCTCGGGCTGGCCGCCAGGCAGGCGATGGCGGACGGCAGGCTGAACATGCTGACGGGCTTCGCCGTCGACCGCATCGAGACGCAAGGCGAGAAGCTTGCCGTCGACGCCCACCTCGCCGGCAAGCCGTTCAGCATGGCCGTGGACCGCATCGTCGTCACCACCGGCTTCAGGCCAGACCTGTCGTTCCTCGGCGAAATCCGCATCGCGCTCGATCCCGTCGTCGAAGCGCCGCCGGCACTGGCGCCGCTGATCGATCCGAACTTCCACTCATGCGGCACGGTTCCCGCGCATGGCATTGCGGAGCTCGCGCATCCCGAACCCGGTTTCACCATCGTCGGCTCGAAATCCTACGGCCGTGCCCCGACCTTCCTGATGGCGACCGGCTACGAGCAGGTCCGCTCGGTGGTGGCCGATATTGCCGGAGACCATGCCGCGGCCCGCGAGGTGCGGCTGGTGCTGCCGGAGACCGGCGTGTGCAGTGCCGTCGGTGTCGCGACGGTATCGGAAAGCGCCGGCTGCTGTGGCGGGCC
>NZ_RZRA01000865.1:1266-2387 GCF_003998945.1 Mesorhizobium sp. M7A.F.Ca.CA.003.01.2.1
CCTGCTGCGTCAGGGATGCGGACGCCAAGGCAACCGGCGCATCGGGTTGCGGCTGCGCAACCGATGCCGAGCCGAGAAGAGCCGTATCGGCCGGCATCGATGCCTGACCGGTCCGTCCTGCGCAAGGCGATCTGGGCGCTTGGGCTGACCCAGATCATCGGCTACGGCACGCTCTATTACAGCTTCTCGATGCTGGCGCCGGCAATGGCACGCGAGTTCGGGCTCACGGAAGGCTGGGTATTCGCAGCCCTGTCGGCCTCGCTGTTTGCCGGCAGCCTGTTCGCGCCGACTGCCGGGCGGTGGGCCGACCGCTTCGGCGCCGGCCGCCTCATGACCGTCGGCTCGGTCGCGGCGGCTGTGGCGCTGGCGCTGTGCGCCGTCGCACCCGGCCGCGTGAGCTTCGTTCTGGGATTGCTGGCGATGGAACTGGCCTCCAGCTTCGTCCTCTACAGCGCTGCCTTCGTGTTGATCGTGCAGGTCGGGGTTCCCCGGCCGCAACGCAGCATCACCCATCTGACGCTGATCGCCGGGTTTGCCTCTACCCTGTTCTGGCCGCTGACCTCGGCGCTGCATGCGCATCTCACATGGCGCGAGGTCTACCTTTTGTTCGCCGCTCTCAATCTCGGCCTATGCCTGCCGATCCACGCCTGGCTGATGCGCCTGTCGCGTCGCCACGCAACGGTCACGCCGCATGAGCGCGGCTCCGCCCCCGATGAAGCGGGAATGCCGCTCGATGCGCGGCGCGGCCGGGCCGCATTCCTGCTGATGCTGGCGGGGTTCGCCACCGAAGGCTTCGTGCTGTCGGCGATCCTCATCCACATGGTGCCGCTGACGGCGGCCCTTGGGCTCGGCACCGCAGGCCTCTTCGTCTCGACCCTGTTCGGGCCGGCGCAGGTCGCCAGCCGGTTGATCAACATGCTGTTTGGCGGGCGGCTGCAGCAGACGCACCTTGCCGTCATTGCCGCGTCACTGCTCACGGCCGGGCTGTGTGCGCTGTTGCTGACCACGCCATGGCTGCCCGGCGCCTTCGTGTTCGTGTTCCTGTTCGGCCTCGGCTCCGGCCTCACCAGCATCGTCGGCGGCACCTTGCCGCTCGAACTCTTCGGCCGCGAAGGCTATGG
>NZ_RZRA01000866.1:0-2386 GCF_003998945.1 Mesorhizobium sp. M7A.F.Ca.CA.003.01.2.1
GACTGGAGAGATCTCCAACCGGCTGGCTGCGCCTCGCGGCGGCAAGGCCGACAATTTGACCCGCATAAAGGGCATCGGTACGGTCAACGAGAAGAAGCTCAACGACCACGGCATCTTCCACTTCGACCAGATCGGCGCCTGGAAAAAGGCCGACGTCGAGGCCGCCGAAGCCTATCTTGCTTTTGACGGACGTATCGCGCGCGAGGAATGGGTCAAACAGGCTAGGCTGCTCGGCCAGGGCAGGGACACGGAATTTTCGCGCCGCGTGGATGCGGGCAAGGTGGCGACGAGCCATGCTTCCGCAAAGACTGCAAAGGCAGCCTCCGGAAAGACCGCGAGCAAGACCGCTGCCAAGCCCGTGGCGGGCAAGCGTGGAGGGGGCAAGTGATGGCCGCGACAACGCTGCTCGATATCAAGGGCGTGCAGACCTATTACGGCAACATCCGGGCGCTGAACGGCGTCGATGTCACCGTCAAGCAGGGTGAGATCGTGGCGCTGATCGGTGCCAATGGCGCCGGCAAGTCGACGCTGATGATGACTATTTTCGGTGCGCCGCGGGCTCGCGCCGGGACTATCACCTTTGCCGGCACCGACATAACCCAGATGCCGACGCACGAGATCGCGCGCATGCGCATTGCCCAATCGCCCGAGGGCCGGCGGATCTTTCCGCGCATGACGGTGATGGAAAACCTGCAGATGGGCGCCAGCCTCGACAACCTCAAGCACTATGACGAGGACGTCGAGAAGGTGTTCACGCTGTTCCCGCGTTTGAAGGAGCGCATCACCCAGCGCGGTGGCACGCTGTCGGGCGGTGAGCAGCAGATGCTGTCGATCGGACGCGCGCTGATGGCACGGCCGAAGCTGCTTTTGCTCGACGAGCCGTCGCTGGGTCTCGCGCCGCTGATCGTCAAACAGATCTTCGACGCCATCCGCGAACTGAACCGCACCCAGGGGCTGACCGTGTTCCTGGTCGAGCAGAACGCCTTCGGCGCGCTCAAGCTCGCCACGCGCGGCTACGTCATGGTCAACGGCAATGTGACGATGAGCGGCACCGGCAAGGAACTGCTCGCCAATCCGGAAGTGCGCGCCGCCTATCTCGAGGGCGGACACCACTGAGTTCGAAGCGGAATGCGTGCACCGCTATTCCGCTCCAGATTGTTTGTTTGTCGCATGATCTTTGTCCGGAAAGTCCGCAACTTTCGGGATCATGCTAAGGAGACTTCACCATGCAGGGCATTCTTTACGAGGAACCCTCGATCTGGCAGTTCTTCTTCGTCACCTGTCTGCTCGGCGGCTGGGCGGCGTGGATGACGGGCAAGGCCAGTGCCCAGACGTGGCGCAGCTTCATCCAGCTGTTCGCCTATGTGCTGGGCCTCGGCATCGCGATCCGCTTCATCCATCACGCGCTGTTCGGCGGCACCATGTTCTCGCTGCATTATTATGTCGTCGACACCATCGTGCTGATGATCCTCGGCTTCGTCGGCTATCAATACACGCGCACCAACCAGATGGTGACACAGTATAATTGGCTCTACGAAAGAGCTTCACTCTTGAGCTGGAAACCGAAAGGTTGACGTTCATCATTAACGCCGCCTCGAAATTGAATCGGCGTGACAAGTGCCTGAAAATCGGCAAACTATGCTTTCTGCGATAAGGGTGGGCATCGCATGAAAGCTTCATCCACGCCCACTCCGTTAATGGGAGCGTTTAAATGAAAAAGTCACTTTTGTCCGCCGTCGCCCTGACCGCGCTTGTCGCGTTCGGCGGCAGCGCGTGGGCTGACGTAATGATGGGCGTCGCGGGCCCGATCACCGGTCCGAACGCCGCCTTCGGCGCGCAGCTGCAGAAGGGGGCGGAAGCTGCTGTCGCCGACATCAATGCCAAGGGCGGCATCAACGGCGAGCAGATCAAGCTCGAAGTCGGCGACGACGTCTCCGATCCGAAGCAGGGTATCTCGGTCGCCAACAAGTTCGTCGGCGACGGCGTCAAGTTCGTGGTCGGCCACTTCAACTCCGGCGTCTCTATCCCGGCATCTGAAGTCTATGCGGAAAACGGCATCGTCGAAGTGACGCCGGCCGCGACCAACCCGCAATTCACCGAGCGCGGTCTGTGGAACGTGTTCCGCACCTGCGGACGCGACGATCAGCAGGGCAGCATTGCCGGCGCGTATCTCGCCGCCAACTTCAAGGACGCCAAGATCGCTGTCGTTCACGACAAGACCACCTACGGTCAGGGCCTTGCCGACGAAACCAAGAAGGCGATGAACGCCAAGGGCGTGACGGAAGTCATGTATGAAGGCATCAATGTCGGCGACAAGGACTTCTCGGCGCTGATCGCCAAGATGAAGGAAGCCGGCGTTTCCATCATCTATTGGGGCGGCCTGCAC
>NZ_RZRA01000867.1:0-2384 GCF_003998945.1 Mesorhizobium sp. M7A.F.Ca.CA.003.01.2.1
TGGCGGTGAAGGCCCGCTCGCCATCATGTTCCTGGAGATCCTGCCCAACATCAGGGAAACGATCCTCATCGAACTCGTCACAAGGCTGGGCTACGCGTTCTTCTCGATCGCGACGCTGAGCTTTCTCGGCCTCGGCATTCAGCCGCCATCGGCCGACTGGGGACTGGCCGTCGCCGACGGCTATGGCTTCCTGACCGGCGGAAAATGGTGGGTCGTCGTCTTCAATTCCGGGGCAATCGTCTCGCTGGTGATGGCGACCAACCTGATCGCACAAGGCATTGGCGCCTTCGAGAATAGCGATGCATGAGCCTTGATCCGGGCGCCAAAAAATCTCTTTTGCATTGAAGCCTGACGCGCATCCTTATATCGCATGATTATGAAGAAAATCGGGTTCCTGTCGTTCGGGCACTGGACGCCCTCGTCGCAATCGCAAGTGCGCTCGGCTTCGGACGCGCTTTTGCAATCCATAGAGCTGGCTGTCGCCGCCGAGCAGCTGGGCGCGGACGGCGCGTATTTTCGCGTGCATCACTTCGCCCGCCAGCTCGCGTCGCCGTTCCCGCTGCTGGCGGCGGTCGGCGCCAGGACCAGCCGCATCGAGATCGGCACCGCGGTCATCGACATGCGCTACGAGAACCCGCTCTACATGGCCGAGGATGCCGGTGCCGCCGACATCATCGCCGGCGGGCGCCTGCAGCTCGGCATCAGCCGTGGCTCGCCCGAGCAGGTGATCGATGGCTGGCGCCATTTTGGCTACGCGCCGCCGGAAGGGCAGAGCGACGCCGACATGGCAAGGCACCACGCCGAGGTCTTCCTCGAGACGCTGCGCGGCGAGGGGTTCGCCCAGCCCAATCCACGGCCAATGTTCCCCAACCCGCCCGGCCTCTTGCGCCTCGAGCCGCATTCGGAGGGTTTGCGCGAGCGGATCTGGTGGGGTGCGGCTACCAACGCCACGTCGGAATGGGCAGCCAAGCTCGGCATGAACCTGCAGAGCTCGACGCTCAAATTCGACGAGAGTGGCAAGCCGTTCCACATCCAGCAGGCCGAGCAGATCCGCATCTATCGCGAGGCCTGGAAGGCAGCCGGCCACAAGCGCGAGCCGCGCGTCTCGGTCAGCCGCAGCATCTTCGCGCTGGTCGACGATCGCGACCGCGCCTATTTCGGCCGCGGCAATGAGAGCCGCGACCAGATCGGCTTCATCGAGGAGAACACCAAGGCGATTTTCGGGCGCAGCTACGCGGCCGAGCCGGATGTGCTGATCAAGGAATTGGCGCAGGACGAGGCGATCGCCGAGGCGGATACGCTGTTGCTCACCGTTCCAAACCAGCTCGGCGTCGACTACAACGCGCATGTCATCGAGGCGATCCTGACCCATGTCGCTCCAGCGCTGGGCTGGCGCTGACGCCGGATCGATCAGGGCCGAGTTTTCCAGGGAGGTACACAATGCCAAAGAAGGCCTTGATCGCCTGGGGCGGCTGGGAGGGCCATACGCCGGAGCAGAGCGCGAAGCTCGTTCGCACCTTGCTTGAGCGAAACGGCTTCGACGTCACGCTGGGTGAGGGCACGGCGATGTTCGCCGGTCCGGAGCTTGCTTCCTTCGATCTCATCGTGCCTGTCATCACGATGTCGACGATCGAAAAGGCCGAGTTGCAGAACCTGACGCTTGCGGTTCGCGGGGGAAGCGGGCTCGGCGGTTTCCACGGCACGATGGGCGACAGTTTCCGCAATGAGCCTGACTATCAGTTCATGACCGGCGGCCAATGGGTGGCGCATCCCGGCAACATCATCGACTACACTGTCGCGATCACCCGGCCGGACGATCCGATCACAAAAGGCATCAGCGATTTCGCCTACCGGTCGGAGCAATATTACATGCATGTCGACCCAAGCAATGAGGTGCTGGCGACCACCACCTTCACCGACGCGCATTTTCCGGGGATAGGCGGCGTCGTCATGCCGGTCGTCTGGAAACGGCGCTATGGGGCGGGGAAGGTTTTCTACAGTTCCCTTGGTCACACGGCGGATGAGTTCGCGGTGCCGGAAATGGCGCTGATAGTGGAGCGGGGTTTGCTTTGGGCGGCGCGGGGGTAGAAGCAGGCGAAGTTCGTGAAAATCTGATGGAATTCACAGGAAATCTACGGAGATATCCAATGAACGATTCCAGTTGGTCCGCTTCCGAAAAGAAGCTCGCCCGCCACGCCTTCGATAAGGCTCTTGAGGCGGCCCTCGCAAAGACGATGGCCGAATTCAAGAGCAAGGCCAGTGCGGTGACGGTTCCCTCCCAGATGTGGGAGCTGGAAGCCTATTTGCGTGAACAGCGGCGGGATATCGATCGGACGTTCGACTACCGCTATTCGCAGCTCCTTTATGTCTTCACTCATCTCATC
>NZ_RZRA01000868.1:0-2377 GCF_003998945.1 Mesorhizobium sp. M7A.F.Ca.CA.003.01.2.1
TTGTAGATCGGCACGCATTCGTTCGCCCCCATGGCACGGTAGGCCCATACCACGGGGTCGCCGCCTCCATAGGTCAGCACAAGGTCGATTTCTTGCAGGGCGCTATGGAGCGGATGGTCCGGTTCGTCGCGCAACTGGGCAAGGGTTGCCGGAGCGTCCACGTCCCAGAATACCACCAGCGCGTCGCTGCGGGCGTGGTCGAGAACGGCGCGCAGCAGCGCCTCGTCCTCGAAACCGACGCCACTCGCCTTGACGACGATGTCGGCGCTGGCGGCACGTGCCGCGACCTGCATCAGCGCGTGCTGGGTCGCTTCATAAACGACGACAGTGCACCAGTCAGGCGCCTCGATGTCGCGATTCTTCTGCCGGTCGTAGACGTCGGGTTCATAGAAGGTGATTTCGTAGCCCAATTGGGAAAGCGCCTTCAGCAACCCGCGATAGTAAGTCGCGGCACCGTTCCAGTAGGACGACAAAAGACTCGATCCGTAGAATGCCATCTTCATGCGGCGGCTTCCTTTGCGGTGGTGTTGTTGATGGTATGTTCGGTCGTGCATGCCGTGAGCACGCGGAACAGCTCGTCAACGCGGTGCTGGCAGGTATGCCGGGAGCGAATGGTCTCGAGGCCCGAAGTCACCAGGGAAGCCGCGAAATCCGCATCGGCCAATACCGCCCGCAAGTGTTGCCGCATCTGAGAGCCGTTCTCCGCAAACAGGAAGTCGACGCCGGGCCTGAACAACTGCTCGACATCGGACCAGGGTGCTGAAATCAGCGGAATGCCGCAGGCGAGCGCCTCGAACATCCGGATCGTCGGAATTCCAGGCAATCCCTCACGATAGGGGCGCCGTGGGATGTGAACGGTGACACGATGCGCGGCGAACGCCTTCGGCACATCGGCATTGGCGATCCACCCATCATAGCGCAGTCCGGCGGCGGCCAGGTCCGCAAGTGCGGGCTTGGGATAGCGTACGCCGTGAACAGTGGCCTCGAGACCGAGATCGTGTACTGGCTCGATCAGAAATTCCTTGAGTTCGGCAGTCCGCTCATCGTCGCCCCAGTTTCCAATCCAGACCAGATCGGACATGGGATGGATCTCTGGGTGCGGCTTGAACAGGCGATCGTCCGCGGCTTCATGCCAGGTGAAGACGCGCTTGCCCCAGCCGGCGCGCAGATAGCTCTCGCGCAAGGTCTCGCCAAAGGCGAGGACGCCGTCATAGTGCTCCAACCGTAGCGCCGAGATTGCCTCGGTCGCCGATACGGCCCGGTGATGGGTGTCATGAAACAGAAGGATGAAGTTGCCGCCAGCGGCCCGGGCACGGCCGATGCGTGCGACAAGCTCCGGATCCGTCCACTCATGAACGATCACAACGTCGGCCTCGGCGATCCAGGCCTCGTGATCGAACCCGGCATTGTAGGTCACCGGCATCAACTCTGGGAAATCCTTGCGGAAGCGTTCGATGGCGAAGGATCCCTTCTCGGCCAACAGGTTCGAACGGCTCCAGCCGTCGGACGGCTCCAGCGCGACTGCCTGGTGCTGGCGCGCGATCAGATCCCGCATGATACCGCGCAGGAAATGGGCATTGCCGTGGTTCCAGTCGGATAGGACCGAGTGGGTGTAGAACAAAAAGCGCATGGTCAACGCCCCGCCATAGCCAGGGCCGCCTTGTCGTAGACGCCTCGCATGGCTGCCGCTTGCCTGGCCAGTGTAAACCGGCGGCTCCGTCGCATCGCTGCCTGGCCGAGCTCTCGCCTGAGTTCGGCATCGCTGGAAAGACGATTGAGGCCGGCAGCGAGGTCGTGCGGATTGCGCGCGTCAAAGAACATCGCAGCCCCGTCCCATAGTTCGCGATAGGTTGCGATGTCGGAAAGCACCAGGGGCGTCGCCGACATGGCAGCTTCCAGCGCGGCCAGACCGAATGGCTCATAGATCGACGGCGACACGAAAATGCCGGCGCGCGCCATCAAGGAGCGCACCTCGTGAGACGGCAGTGCTCCCAGAGGAACAGCATAGCTGAAGCTGGTACGCCCGCCGTTCGGACCGTGCATCGAACCGGCGGCAAAGACGGGCCATCGCGTCAGCGACGCGGCCTGGTCGATCACCGCCGCATTCTTCCCCTCGTCCCACCAGCGGGCAGCGGCGAAGACGAGCGGTTGGCGCTTTTCGGCCTTCGGCACCGGACTGGCACTATTTCCCACCACACTCAGACGCGCGATCGGGCCGTAGCAGGTCTCAAGCATGTCGGCGTGGCTGCGGCTCGGCACGATGACTGCGTCGGCCCGATTGAAGCCACGCCTGTTGCGCTCCTTCTGCCAGGCCCACGCGCCATCCACTGCCTGTTTCCTGACGGCGTGGAACCATGTCGTCACGCAGGAATGGGAG
>NZ_RZRA01000869.1:0-2374 GCF_003998945.1 Mesorhizobium sp. M7A.F.Ca.CA.003.01.2.1
CGCGCGCCTTGGCCGACCGCCACAACGCAATGACCAGCGCCACGAACAGGGCCAGAAACAGCAAAACGCCGAAGGCCAGCGCATGGCCGAGCGTGATCGTTGTGGCGCCAAGCCGGGCGACAGGCTCCGAAAGGATGGTGCTCAAATCATTCATGTGGACAGCATAGACGATTCGCCGCGATAGCACAGATCAAAACGTGAACGCGCCTGATGCCAACCGGTTGACGCGTTTCGCTGGAGGTCTTAGGTGGAACGCCATGCCGATCAAGCCGCTCATCATCCTTCCCGACCCCATCCTGCGCCAGGTTTCCAAGCCCGTAGAGCGTGTCGACGCGCCTTTGCGCAAATTAGCCGACGACATGCTGGCGACCATGTATGAAGCGCCGGGCATCGGGCTGGCGGCAATCCAGATCGGCGAGCCGCTGCGCTTGCTGGTGATCGATCTCGCCAAGGAAGACGAGACGCCGGCGCCGCATGTCTTCATCAATCCGGAAATCCTGGAGAGCGCCGATGCGCGCTCCGTCTATGAGGAAGGCTGCCTGTCGATCCCGGATTATTACGCCGAGGTCGAACGCCCCGCCGCCGTGCGGGTCAAATATCTCGACCGCGACGGCAAATTGCAGGAGATAGAGGCCGAGGGGTTGATGGCGACCTGCCTGCAACACGAGATCGACCACCTCAATGGCGTCCTGTTCATCGATCACATCTCGAAGCTGAAGCGCGACATGGTGGTAAAGAAATTCAAGAAGCTCGCCAGGGACAAGGCGCCGGGCAAGCTCGCGGGATAAGGTACGGGAGTCCCCTCCAGGCCTATTGTCGGCAGGATTGCCACCAAATGGAGATGCCGACGGTCGACATGCTGATCAGGGACATTCCTGAGCCTTTGAAGCGCGAGATCGAACTGGCGGCGCGCGAGGTCGGCCAGAGCGTCTCGGACAAGGCCATCGGCCTTCTGCGCAAAGGCATAGTTGCGGAGAGGCCGGCCCGAGAGGAGTCGAGCCTCTCGGCGTGGGCTGCAATTCGCTCGGCTTTCGTATCTGAAAGCGCAATTGGCGATGAATACGCGGAAATCATGGAGAAGATCGAAGCGGAAAGATAGCGCGACGGTCGTCCCGCGACTTCGACGGCCTTGACCTGAAGCTCGTAAACCCGTTTGAAGCGGATGCCTGAGCCGGCACACTGCGCGAGCAAGAAGACAGGATACCAGAAGAAAAAATGCCCCTTCGCGTCATCTTCATGGGCACGCCGGAGTTTTCGGTGCCGACCTTGCGCGCGATCGCCGAGGCTGGCCATGAGATATCAGCCGTCTATACCCAGCCGCCGCGCGCTGCCGGACGACGCGGACTGGAGCTGACGCCGTCGCCGGTGCAGCGCGAGGCGGAGCGACTGGGCATCGAGGTGCGGACGCCGGTTTCGCTCAAAGGCGAGGCCGAACAGGCCGCTTTTCGCGCCTTGCAGGCCGATGTGGCGGTGGTCGTCGCCTATGGTTTGCTGCTGCCGAAGGCGGTTCTGGAGGCAACCCGGCTCGGCTGCGTCAACGGCCATGCGTCGCTTCTGCCGCGCTGGCGCGGCGCCGCCCCCATCCAGCGCGCCATCATGGCCGGAGACCTGGAAAGCGGCATGATGGTGATGCGCATGGAAGAGGGCCTGGACACCGGTCCGGTCGGGCTGGTTGAAAAATGCGCTATCGAACCCGATATGACAGCCGGCGATCTGCATGATCGGTTGATGAGTGTCGGTGCTGCCTTGATGGTGGAAGCGCTGGCGCGACTGGAAAGGAATACGCTGACATTCACCACACAAGCTGTGGATGGGGTGACCTACGCCAAGAAAATCGATAAATCCGAGACTCGCGTGGACTGGACTCGCTCGGCAAGTGAGGTCCACAATCATATTCGCGGCCTGTCGCCCTTTCCCGGCGCCTGGTCGGAGATAGGAATTGGCGGCCGCCAGGAGCGGCTGAAACTGCTTCGCTCGACGCTGTCGCAAGGCCTGTCGCCTTCGGAAGATTTGGGCGAGTCGGGAGGAATTCTCGATGACCGGCTGACGGTCGCCTGCGGGGCAGGCGCGATCAGGCTGGTCGAAGTTCAACGGGCGGGCGGAAAGCCCGCTGCCGCGTCGGAATTCCTGCGCGGGGCCAAGATCGAAAAAGGACTGAAATTCTCATGAGCATGATGTCGATACGCGCGGCAACGCCGCGGGATCGCGAGGCCATCCGCCTCGTCGAGGAACACGCTTTCGGCCAGCAGGCGGAGGCCGGTCTGGTCGACGCGCTGGTGACCGGCGGCGACGCGGTTGCCGAACTGGTTGCGGAAGAGGACGGCCAGGTGGTCGGCCATATCCTGTTTTCGCGGCTGTTCGTCCAGAATGGCGG
>NZ_RZRA01000086.1:0-9268 GCF_003998945.1 Mesorhizobium sp. M7A.F.Ca.CA.003.01.2.1
CATCCGGGTGACGGAAAAGGCATTCGACGACTTCGCCGCTGGCACCACCGACAAGAAGTTGCTGCGCGCCATGATGGGAATCTAGCTCGATTTTCCCTCCCCGCGAAGGGGAGGGAAAATCGAGCTAGATTCCCATCATGGCGCGCAGCAACTTCTTGTCGGTGGTGCCAGCGGCGAAGTCGTCGAATGCCTTTTCCGTCACCCGGATGATGTGGTGCTCGATGAAAGGCGCGCCTTCGGCCGCACCATCCTCCGGATGCTTCAGGCAGCACTCCCACTCCAGCACCGCCCAGGAATCATAATTGTACTGCGTCAGCTTGGAGAAGATGCCGCCGAAATCCACCTGTCCATCGCCCAGCGAACGGAAGCGCCCGGCGCGGTTGGTCCAGCTCTGATAGCCGGAATAGACGCCTTGCCGGCCGGTCGGGTTGAACTCGGCGTCCTTGACGTGGAACGCCTTGATGCGCTCGTGATAGATGTCGATGAATTCGAGATAGTCGAGCTGCTGCAGCAGGAAATGCGACGGATCGTAATTGATGTTGCAGCGCCTGTGGCCGCCGACCGCGTCGAGGAACATCTCGAAAGTGGCGCCGTCGAAAACGTCTTCAGACGGGTGAATTTCATAGCCGACATCGACGCCGTTGTCCTCGTACACGTCGAGAATCGGCTTCCAGCGTTTGCCGAGCTCGCCAAACGCTTCCTCAATGAGTCCAGCCGGCCGCTGCGGGAACGGATAGAGGTAAGGGAAAGCCAGCGAGCCGGTAAACGACACTGAAGCATTCAGGCCTAGATTACGCGATGCTTTAGCGCCGAACTTCATCTGCTCGACAGCCCACTTCTGCCGGGCTGCGGGATTGTTGTGCACCGATGGCGGCGCAAAGCCATCCATCTGCGCGTCATAGGCAGGATGCACCGCCACCAATTGCCCCTGCAGATGCGTCGACAATTCCGTGATCTCGACGCCGGCGTCGGCGCAAATGCCTTTCACCTCGTCGCAATAGGCCTTGGAAGAGGCCGCCTTCTTGAGATCGAACAGCCGCGCGTCCCAGGTCGGGATCTGCACGCCCTTGTAGCCGAGACCGGCCGCCCATTTGGTGATCGACGCCAGTGAGTTGAACGGCGCGGCGTCGCCCGCGAACTGCGCCAGAAACAGCCCCGGGCCCTTCATTGTCGTCGGCATCGGCATCCTCCCTCATTTCTCTCGCGACCGAGCATAGCGCCGATTGGAAACAGGGCCAGCCACTTTGGTCTTTTCTCAACGGGCGCTTGCACGCACCACCATTCTGGTATTACCAAATGTGGAATTTTGGTCAAGCCTTGCAATGCGCCATCATGACCCCAAAACCACCCGGCGCAGGCATATATATCTCAATATAATCAAGGAAATACTCCACAGCGAAAGTTGCATCCCGGCGCTTCTTGCCGATCCGGATAATTTGCTGTAGACCTCGCTTCAGGCCCAATTGGTCGAACCAGTTTGCGAGAAAAGGCTGGGAACGCCTTGGGGAGGAACCTTTGTGTCGCCTTTTGGCGATGCATGTCGCAGGCGAACCATAGAGACGAGTTGGGAAGGACAGACCATGCATCTTTCGACGCACAACTGGATGCGCGCGGAACCCTTGGAAACGACGCTCAAGCGCATCAAGAAATTCGGCTATGAGTCGATCGAGATTTCCGGCGAACCCGAGCAGTACAAAACCAGGGAGACCCGGGCGCTGCTGAAGGAGCATGGCATTCGTTGCTGGGGCGCGGTGACCCTGATGCTGGGCGAGCGCAACCTTGCCGCCAGGAACCAGGGCCAGCGCGAGCGTTCCGTTCAGTATGTCAAGGACGTGCTGACCATGGTCAGCGAACTCGATGGCGAGATCATCACGCTGGTTCCGGCGACCGTCGGCAAGGTCGTGCCTGACGGCACCGAGGAAGAGGAATGGAAGTGGGTCGTCGACGCCACCCGCGAATGCTTCACCCACGCCAAGAAGGTCGGCGTCAAGATCGCTGTTGAACCGCTCAACCGCTTCGAGACCTATCTGTTCAATCGCGGCGCCCAGGCGCTGGCTTTGGCCGACGCGGTCAGCCCCGAATGCGGTGTCTGCCTCGACGCCTACCACCTCCATATGGAAGAATTTAACGTCTATGACGCGATCCGGCAGGCCGGAAAGCGCCTGTTCGACTTCCATGTCGCCGACAACAACCGCTTCGCCGCCGGTCTCGGCCAGATCGACTGGCCGAAGATCGTCGCCACCTTGCGCGAGATCGGCTACGACGGCGCGCTGACCAACGAGTTCGTCGCGCCCGTCGACCGGACGCCGGCGGCCCCCTATCCCGACATGGTCGAGCGCAATCCGGTCGATATCTCGCCCGAACAGCTGAAGTTCATCCAGGACCACGGCTCCAGCGTGCTCACCGAGAAATTCTACACCGACCAGATGCGCATCAACGCCGAAACGTTGCTGCCGCTGATCAAGTAGTCGACTGCCTCAGGGAAATTCGCCCTTCCGCCCTGACCGGCGCAGGGCTGGGGAAGAATATGCGTATCAAGTCCGTCCAAGCCTGGTGGATCCGCGTTCCGATCGAAGCCGCTCGGCAGCACCGCAGCGACTTCGGTCAGGTGACGACCTTCGACGCCGCCATCCTGCGCATCGAGACCGATGACGGGCTGGTCGGCTGGGGCGAAGGCAAGAACGCCGCCGGCAGTGCCGGCAGCTACGGTGCACTCGTCCACATGCTGAACCATGAAGTCGGGCCGCAGCTGGTCGGCCGCGATCCGGCCGACATCGGCATCATCTGGGAGATGCTCTACAATGGCGTGCGCCACGACAGCGCCGCACGCGGCGGCCACGCCATGCCGCAGCTGGCGCGGCGCGGCATGAGCATCGCGGCGATCAGCGCCGTCGACATCGCGCTGTGGGACATTCTTGGCAAATCGCTTGGCGTTCCTGTCTGGCGGCTGCTCGGCGGCCGCAAGCTCGATCGCATGCCGGCTTACGCGTCCGGCGGCTGGGCGGCCGCCGACGCCATCGGCGAGCAGTTGAAATCCTATATCGCCAAGGGCGGTTTCAAGGCACTGAAGATGCGGGTTGGCGCCATGGACGGCGCGGCGCACATTTCCGCCACCCGCGTGCGCGCCGCACGGCAGGCGCTCGGCCCCGATGTCGAACTGATGGTCGACGCGCACGGCACCTACACGGTGGCTGAAGCCAAGCGCTTCATCCATCTCGTCAACGACCTTGACCTGGCGTGGTTCGAGGAACCTATCATCGCCGACGATAAGCCGGGCATGGCCGAAGTGCGGGCAAGTGGCGCCGTTCCGATTGCCACCGGCGAAAGCGAGGCGACCCGCTACGCCTTCCGCGACCTTGCCGTGCTCAAAGCCGCCGACATCTTCCAGCCCGATCCCGCCTTCTGCGGCGGCATCAGCGAGGCGATGAAGATCGGCACCATCGCCAGCGCCTTCAATCTGCGCTTTGCACCGCATTTGTGGGCCGGCGCGCCCTGTTTTTTCGCAGGCTTGCATGTCTGCGCCGCCTCGCCGTCGAGTTTCACCGTCGAATATTCGCTCGGCGCCAACCCGATGATCCATGATCTGGTCGAAGAGACTGTCGAAGCCAGGGACGGTATGATAGCGATCCCGGAAAAACCGGGTCTGGGATTCACCATTTCGGAGCGGTTCCTGGAGGCGCACGCGCAACGCGGTTGACGATGAAAGAAAAGAACCTTCTCGCGGAACTCGCTGCCTACCTGTTCTCCCATTCGGACAAGGAGAGCGGCCGAACGCCATCGGAGCGCGAACTGGCGGAGCATTTCGCCGTCAGCCGCGGTCAGATCCGCGAGGCGCTGGCCATCCTGGAGGCCATGCGCATCGTTGAGCGCCGGGCCAAATCCGGCATCTACATCGACACCAAGCAGGCCAGTGTGGAGGCCATGGCGCTCTTTGCCCGCGCGGGCCTCCCGCTCGACCCGATCCAGATCTACGAGACGGTCGAACTGCGCAAGATCCACGAGATCAAGGCGGCCGAACTTGCCTGTTCGCGTGCCACCGAGGAGAATTTCGAGCGGCTGCGCGAAATCCTGAAGGCTTCGGAAGAGCGCATCGCCGCCGGCGAAGGGCTTGCCAGGGAAGACCGCGAATTTCACCTCGAAATCGTGCGCGCCACCAAGAACAGCGTCTTCCACAATGTCTGCAGCGTCTACTACATGATGGGCGAGCAGCGCCTGCCGATCTATTTCAACGACCCCGAGCGCAACGTGCGCTCGCATGCCGAGCATATCCAGATCTATGAAGCGCTGCTGCGCCGCGACGGCAATCTCGCACAGGCGCTGATGAGCGCCCATCTGCAGGGCGCTGAGAGCTACTGGAAGGGCCTGATCGAGGGCCATGGCGAGGAGCCGCAAAGCCCGGCGCTCGAAAAAGCCTGACCGACATGGCTCGTATCCTCACGACGCACCCTCTGCACCCGCGCGCCTCGGCTATGCTCTCCGGCGCCGGCGAGCTCGTCGTCGCCTCCGCCATCGATCCGGCCACGCTGGCCGCCGAGGCGAAAAATGCCGACATCGTCATCGTGCGCGCGCCGCTGCCCCCACAGCTTTTCGACGGCGCAAAGCTGCTGCGGGCGGCAATCCGTCATGGCGCCGGGCTCGACATGATCCCGATGGAAGCAGCGACGGCCGCCGGCGTGCTGGTGGCGAATGTGCCGGCGGTCAATGCCCGATCGGTGGCCGAACACGTCATGTTCGTGGCCCTCGCCTTGCTGCGCAACTTCCGCGTCGTCGACCGCGACCTGCGCGCCAAAGGCTGGCTTGCCGGCCGCGAGCACGCCAACGCCAACAGCGAGCTTGCCGGCAAGACGATCGGCATCGTCGGCCTCGGCGCCGTCGGCCAGGCGGTCGGCCATATCGCCGCGCACGGCTTCGACCTGAAGGTGGTGGCAACGACGCGCAGCATGCAGCCGGCGCCGGACAAGGTCGGCTTCCTGTCGATCGACGCTCTCGTCGAGCAGAGCGACATCATCGTTCTGTGCTGCCCGCTGACGCCGGAAACGCGCGGCCTGATCAACCGTGAGCGGATCGCCCGCATGAAGCCGCAGGCGCTGCTGATCAACGTGTCGCGCGGACCGGTCGTCGACGACGACGCGCTGATCGAGGCCTTGCAGAAACGGCGCATCGGCGGCGCCGCGCTCGACGTGTTTGCGACGCAGCCGCTGCCGTCGAACCATCCCTATTTCGGCTTCGACAATGTTATCGTCACGCCGCACATGGCGGGGATCACCGAGGAATCGATGATGCGCATGGGCGTCGGCGCGGCGGGCGAAGCCCTGCTGGTGCTGGCGGGCAAGCTGCCGGTCAATCTGCGCAATCCAGAAGTGGTCGATCACTATCGGCGGCGGTTTCCGGCGAGCCTGTAACCCATCGCGGTTTCGCCCCAATTCTCCGCGACGTTGAGAGCCATGCCCGGTCTCGCCTTCCTCTTTGTCGCTGCCTGTTCGCTCTGTGCCATGCCGGCATTCGCGGCCGAGAGCAGTTATGTCTATTGCGACAACGGGCTGCGCTGCTTCAAGGCGCCCTGCCCGTCCAACAGCGCACTCGACCTTGCCACCGGGACGATCATCAAGGGCGTGTCGATCGACCCCAGCGGCCTGCCGCAGGCCGACAAGGCCATAACCGATCTTTCCGACGCGCTTTATGCAGGCAAGATCGTCGTCAGGGGCTCGATCGAGCACCGCACCCAGACGATCGCCGGCAAGGAGTACAATTTGCCCTGGCTGGTCGCGACCCGTATCGTACGGACCGCCAAGGACAGCGAACGCAAGCACTGTTCGTCGCGCTGATGGGCGGTTCAGCCCTGCTCACGCGCCAAGCAGCTGCTCCACCTCTGCTGCTATGCGCAGCAGGCGTTGGTCATGGCCGTTGCGCGCCACCAGCATCAAGCCGGCGGGCAGCTGAGTGCTCGGCATCGGCAGCGAGATCGCGCAGAGATCGAACTGGTTGGCAACCTGCGTGTTGCGCAGCAGCAGGCCTTCGGTGCGGTCACGCAACCCGGCGTCGTCAGACATCGAGACGATAGTCGGCGCCGTCACCGGTGTGGTCGGCAAGGCCAGCACATCGACCGAGGACAGCCGCTCGTCCATGGCGGCGGCGAGCGCTGTACGACGGCGCATTGCCCGGATGTAGACAGGCGTCGGCAGCATGGCTGCCCGCGACAAAGGTCCGCTGACATGCGGGTCGACCGGTACCGAAGCTCCTGTCGCCAGCCAGTCGGCATGCACTTCGGCCCCTTCCATCGCGGCGATCGAACCACGCTTGGTGGCCGCGCGCAAATCGGCAAGCAGATCGTCGATCGACAGATCCTCGATCCGCGCGCCCGTCTGCTCGATCTTGCCAAGGCAGCGGTCGAACGCGGTCGCCACCTCGTCTTCCGTCTCTTCGAAAAGGACGCCGCGCGGAATGCCTATGCGAAGCCCTGCCAGGGCAATCGGCGTCAGCGCGGTCGGCACCTCACCGGCCATCACGGCGTCGGCGGCGGCACACTGGGCGACGGTTCGGGCAAGCGGACCGATCGAGTCCAGCGTGGCCGACAGTGGGAACGCGCCGGCGAGCGGCACACGTCGCGCCGTCGGCTTGAAGCCGACGACACCGTTGAGTGAAGCCGGAATGCGTATCGAACCGCCGGTGTCGGAACCGATCGATATTTCGCTCGTGCGCTCGCCGACGGAAACGCCGGCGCCTGAGGAAGAACCACCCGGAATGCGATTGGTGTCCACAGCATTGCCGGGCGTGCCGAAATGCTGGTTGTCGCCGATCGCGGTGAAGGCGAATTCGGTCATGTTGGTCTTGCCGATGATAACCGCGCCGGCCTGCCGCAGCCGGCTGACGATCGCGGCATCGCGCAGCGGAGGTGCTGCGGCCTTGAGCATCAGCGAGCCGGCCGTGGTTGGCTCGCCGGCGACATCGAACAAATCCTTGATCGAGACGATGCTGCCGTCGAGCGGCCCGAGCGTCACGCCGGCTTGGCTGCGCGCATCGCTGGCATCGGCCGCGGCCCGCGCGGCTTCGGCATAGAGCTTCGTGAACACACGCTCTTCGCCGGCACGGGCGGCGAGGCGCGCAAGGATGGTTTCCAGATGATCACGGACGGATTGCATTTTCGGTGTCGGACTCCGGACGCCTTGAACGTCTTAAGGGATAGCGGCCAGTGCCTGGCTTGCCGAGACTTAACCCGGCGCAGACGGTTTTGCACCCTGTCGAATGCGAGGAAAATCCGATGCTCTACAAAGGCAGTTGCCACTGCGGCAAGGTCGCCTTCGAATTCAAGGCCGAACTGACCAGCGCCATCAGGTGCAATTGCTCGATCTGCTCGCGCAAGGGCGCCCTGTTGTGTGCCATCCCGCACGGGACCTTGCGGGTCCTGGCCTGGGGCGACGATTTGGGCACCTACACATTCGGCAATCATGCCATCGCGCACCGGTTCTGCCGGGCCTGCGGCATCCATCCCTTTGCGGAGGATGTCCGCGAGGGCCGTGAACGCAGCGCCTACATCAACATCAACTGCGTGGCCGATCTCGACCCCTCGACCCTGTCGGTCTTCGATTTCGACGGGCGGTCGGCCTGAGTTCGCTCGTCGCTGCCGTCACAACGGCGTCGACCCGAAAACCGTGATGGTTCTCGGGCCGACGCGCAGGTGTCAGGGAAGCCTGATTGCGGCGAGGCTACTCGGCCTGCTTCGGGCCGCGCAGGAACACCACGCTGGCCGCCAGCAATGTCGCCGCGCCGCAATGGGCGAAGGCACTGGCGACGCCGGTGTGGTCGACCAGCAGGCCGCCGAAGACGGCGCCGAGCGCGATCGCCACCTGGAACGTCGCCACCATCAGTCCGCCGGCGCTTTCTGCCTGGTCGGGTGCTGCCCGCACCAGCCAGCTCTGCAGCCCGACCGGAACGGCGCCGAAAGCAAAGCCCCAGACCGCAACGGCGGCAGCGGCGATCGTCGGCGAAGCTCCGAAAACCAGCATCGAGGCGGCGGCCGGTGCGATCAGCAAGGGCGCCAGCCCAACGGCTGCCTTGAGGCTGCGCTCGGCCAGGATGCCGCCGGCGACATTGCCGAAGAAGCCGCCAATGCCATAGGCCAGCAGCACCAGCGAGATCGTCTCGATGTCGAGCACGGGGACCTTCTCGAGGAAGGGACGGACATAGGTGAAGCCGGCAAAGTGTCCCGAAGCGACCAGCAGCACGACCAGCAGCGCCACCCGGATCGACGGACGCTTCAGCACGTGGAGCAAGGTGCGGAAGCTTGCCACACCCACGGGGGGGCAATTTCGGAATGGTGGCCAGCTGCACCAGCAGCGCCAGGGCGGCGACCACGGTCGCAATCATGAAGGCCGTGCGCCAGCCCCAGATGTCACCGACATAGGCGCCGACCGGCGCCGCACAGACGGTCGCCAGCGAAACGCCGGTCAGGATGATCGACATGGCGCGCGGCATCAATCGCATCGGCACCATCCGCAGCGCGGCCGTGGATCGCCGGGTCTGGATGAATTGCCAAGCCTTCCGGACGCAATGCCATTGCCGGGCCACCCGCATGCAATAGCTTGCCAGAACCAGGCAGCGAGAGGCCGGCGGCAAGCCGGTCCGAAGAGGAGAACCAATGCCAAATCATCCGAAGCTCATCGCACTCGCCGTCATGCTTGCGGTTCCCGGGCGCGCCTTTGCCCTCGAGGACAGCTACCTGCCGGCCGACAAGATCCCCTATGTGGCGGAAGTACCCGACCAGCCGCATCGTCTTGGCCCATTGTGGGGCGAGCGGGCCAAGGGTCCGGCAGGCACGTTGCTGAAGGTTCCCGGCAACTGGCGCGCACCGGTCCATGCGCACACCGCGGATTACCGTGCGGTGGTCATAAAGGGGATGTGGGCGCACTGGCAGATGGATGGCGGCGAGGCGACCAAGGTCGAACTGCCTCCTGGATCCTACTGGACCCAGAAAGCCAATGAGATGCATGACGACGCCTGCGTCTCCGACACGGAATGCGTGATCCTGCTGATCAACGACACGCCCTACGAAACCTACTTCCAGAAATAGGCTGGGATGCGGCTACGAGGCGTGACGCAAGCTGACGCCGCTGCCCTTGTCGAACAGCACCACCTTGTCGGGGTTCCAGGCAAAGCGCACCGCCTGCTCGATGGCGACGTCGGTCCTGGCCGGCACGGTTGCACGCAGTGTCGCGTCGCCGACGCGCAGCGTCAGGATCTTTTCGACGCCGTGGTTCTCGACGGCGTGGAC